>CAYZYB010000803.1:0-3213 GCA_964481505.1 uncultured Planctomycetaceae bacterium
CACATATCCCGATGTTAAAGTTACGGAAGCGGACAATCAGAATCATTACCACGGCTGGATCGACGGCTGCCTGACAGGAAAGCAGCCAAGCGATGGCTTCGACTACGGCGGGCCGCTCACTGAAGCGGTCCTCCTGGGCAACATCGCGGTTCGCTACCGCGGCACCAAGCTGCAATGGGACGCCGCCACAATGAAGATTACGAATCACGAAGAAGCCAACCAATGGCTTAAGCGTGACTACCGCAAAGGCTGGGAGATCGAACCGGTCAGCTAATGAGGCAACTGGTGGGATCTCAGGTTCGCATTCCTATCGTTCCGCCCGGTTTGCGATCAGCCAATTTTCTTGCTGTCGGCATTCATTCTGGCTATGCCAGTCTCAACGCCCCGCGGACGCGTTCGACGACTTCGCTGGAATTCAGTTCTGCTTTGCCGAAACCGTAGGTCGCTCCGGCATCGACGGCTTTGTCCTGCCATTCCGGAAAGTTCGACACCAGCATCACGGGAATTTCGGCGGTGGTCGGATCGTTCTTGACCGCTGCCAGAATTTCCATGCCGTCGCTGTAGTCCGCATCCAGTTTTCGGTTGATTAGTACCAGGTCGACTTCGTGATCCTGCAAAGCCTGAAGCGAATCGGCCGGCAAGTCTGTATTGACAACCTTTACATCGAAATTCGATGTCAGAAAATGCGTGATGGCAGCGGTGTCGGGGCGGCATTGGCCTACGTTGAGCACAGTTTTTGAAGCCATGTTTTCAAAATCGATCTAAATGAAAAAGAAAGGCGGACACATAAACTGACGGAGCATTATGTGCGTTCCTTTCAGGGAATTTTCACGAATTTCGTGACGAGTTCGTCGTGCTGCCCCGGACCAGGAAAACTCAGACCGGGCGGATCGTTGAGAAAAAAGCGTGTCGTTTCGCCATTCCTTCGTTTCAGCGACGCCTCCTCAGTGTAGCCGCGTTTTCAATGGGCAAAGTAACCTTAAAGAATCAACGATTCGATTCTGCGCTGCGAAGTGTAGACTGTGAGAATGGCTCGTCTACGTTTACCAGAAAATTCCGGAAGATCCTTCACCGGCCGACTTTCCTTAGCTGCGGTTTTGGCAGTTATTCCGGTCGCCTTCAATTACGGTTCTGTCACCGCTCAGCTGGCAGTGAGATTGGCCGAAGAGCAGTTTCTACGGCAGCTGACAGAACGCCGTTTTTTCGATCTCGCCGAAGAGCATTGTTTGCGTGAGTTCGAGAATAGCGTGGACATCGAACGGAAAGCGCTTTGGCAATTTCGTGTGTGTCGAATTTACGAACAGCATGCCTGGTTTGCTGCTGGAGTTGATCGGGGTGGTTTACTCAACCAATCGATCGAGCGGCTGGCTGAGTTTTTGCAGACTAACCAGGCAACGCCGGAAATCGAATTCGACCTGCGATTGCAGCAGGTTCGCACGTTGAGTCAAAGCGTTCGCATGGCCATCATTCAAGCCGAAGCAGGTCAATTGTTCGGAAAGTCTTCAGGGGCCGTTTCGGAACGCATCAGCCCGCAGCATCGTGTTACGATCGATCGCACGATCCAGCTCGCAAATTCACTGCTGACTCGACTCGACGAAATTCGTCGAGATCTCGACGCACTTCGCGTCCGTGATATTCGGGCCGGCGCTCGGATATCTCTGGCAGAACTGCATTGCCTGCGTTTTCAACTGGCGGGTGAGCAGAAAGATTCTGCAGACCATCCCGACGTCGTCGCGTGCGAGAAGATCGCTGGTCAGGTGATTCGCAGTGCCGGAAATCCGGCCAACAAGCATCGCGCACGCTGGTTGCTGGCGGAGTTATCACTGGCTTCTGGTCATCGTGAACAATTCGACTTGAAGGTTGGTGCCGTTACGAATGCAGACAACCGCGATGATTTTTTGTTAGCTGAATTTCTGCAAATTCGCAGCCTGTTAAGAAATCAGGAAGCGACAGCAGCATTCCAGCTTGCAAACGATACCGTGGGGCGGACGTCACTGCAGATTCAGCAACTCGAATGGCTGAAGTTGGAATCGAAACTGGGACTTTTGGAGCTTGCCCACGAATTGAATGATTCGAAACTGATCAGCACGGCGTCAGACGACTTTCAGAAACAGGCAGTGGCTGTGCGACGCAGCAATCGTGGTGTCTTTCGGGATGCGGCCGAAGCGACGATTCGACGTCGCGAATTAATACAGGAAGTAGGTGTGACGGTTGCAGATCTGGTCGAGCAAATCGATCGTGAAAGATCAGCTAAGAAGCCCGAACAGGCGCTCGCACTGCTAACGCGAACCCTGAGCCAGCTTTCGGCGACAACACCAAATCGCGCGCGTGCGGCGTTGTTGCTTCGAGCGGGCGAAGTTTTGATTGACCAGCAGCAATGGGAAACCGCTCATGAGCGACTTCAGGCTGCGGAACGATTGTTTGCAAAGGAAAATATGACGGCTCGGCAGGCGATCGCCGATCTGTTGAGGGTGTTTGCTCAGGCTCAAATCTGGGCGACGGCTACAACTCAACAGACGCAACAGAAGCAGGTCTACATCACTGCTCTTGAAGATCACATTCGGCAGTTCGAACAGGAATCAACCGTCAATCGAGCGCGTGAATGGTTGGTGCAGGTCATCGAAACCGCAGATTGCCGTCGCGCTGCTGTTTTGTTGATGGACCTGTTCGATTCGGAAACGGACGGTAGCAAGAGAGTCTCCTACCTGCGACAAGCGGGTGAGTTGCTTTCTGGTTTGGGCGGCTGTGTTACGAATACAGAACCGAAGCTGGTCGGTCGTTTCCGTGAATGCCTAACACAAGTGACTCAGAACCGAAGTGAGTTTCCATCAGGTACTGTCGCTGCGATTGAACTCTGTGAACTGGAATTTGACCTCGCCGAATCGAACGTTGCGACGACAGATTGGAATCAGTTCGATGTCCGTTTTCAGGCGTTGTCGCAGCGACTTCCGGAAAGCGTTGCCTCAACACAAAGTACTTTGCCTGCGGCAGAGAACCGATCGCTGCGGTTGCGGTGGACGCTACTGAACGCCGTCATTGCGACTCGAACCATCGACGACGAAAACCGACTTGTGTCTGCTGCGAAGGCGCTGAGTCGCGTTCCGAAGAATTCCAGAATGGCAGTGGTCCGTTTTCTGTCTCGGCAATTGGCGAGTGATCAAATCAACGTTGGCGACGTTTGGCTGGCTCGGAGCATTCAGGACGCCGTTACTC
>CAYZYB010000804.1:0-3210 GCA_964481505.1 uncultured Planctomycetaceae bacterium
CTCAGTTACACCAAAGCCATTTCATGAAGTCACTTTCAATCGCGATCCTGGGTGAGTATTCATCAGGGTTCAAGCCTTACGTAGCTACGCAGGCCGCGATTAAACACTCTGCCGAGCGCCTCGATTTGAAAGTGCGCGCAGACTGGGTTTCGACCGATGACATCAACGACAAACTCTTCGAATCTTACTCAGCGATTTGGGTCGCACCGGGAGGCCCCTATAAAAATCTACACAAGACACTTTGGGCGATTCAGCATGCACGCGAAAACAACGTCCCGTGTTTTGGCACCTGCGGCGGTTTTCAGCACATGATGATCGAGTATGCCAGGAATGTTCTTGGTTTTACTGATGCTCAACACGCCGAATACGATCCAGCCGCCTCAGATCTCTTCGTATCAGAATTAGAGTGCTCATTGGCGGGGCGTCAGATGCATTTAGCATTCGTCGCTGGATCTCGCGTGTCCACTTTCTAAGGCTCACTCAGCGCAACAGAAGAGTACTACTGCAATTTCGGAGTCAATCCAACGCGCGTTGAAAGTCTCAAGAGCGGGCCGTTACAAATCGTAGGTGCAGACGAGGAAGGCGAAATCCGTGTTGTTGAATTGCCGGACCATACTTTCTGTGTCAGCACCCTGTTTGTCCCGCAGATACAGTCGACGCGTGCGAACGCTCATCCACTTGTGACTGCTTTTTTGCAGGCGATCGATTGCCCCCGAGAGACAACAGTCACCAAGGGCAAATGAAATCCAATTAGCCGCCGCGACGTCGACTAATTCGCACCGCCGACTGTCGTTTCGTACTTCACGCCATCCGGAACGGGAACCGGTACTGCCACGGTGGTACCGAAATCGCCTTCGGTCCTGGTCATAGAATCCACAGCAACGAATGCTGTGAATGAACTCATCAGGTTGTAGGCCAGTGCCGTCTGGGTCACCGTCTGGTGAAGTTCATCGGCCGCATCGCTTGCGTGAGTCGCCAGGCTCATCAGATCTTTGATCTTCAGGCGAGCCCAGACAGCAGCGATTCCTTTATGCTCTGCAGTGGCACTTTCTTCTTCCAGCGACACGGCAAATGAGGCTGGCTCCATGTCCACGCGACCGTTGACTTTCACAGTGCTCGGTTCACCTTCATAGCGTCCGGTGATGATCACGGGCCGCCCGACGATCAGGTCCGGAAGTCGTTGTGGGTACACATCCGTGACATTCATCTTTCCCCAATCGATCGCAAGATCTGTCATGGCTGGATGACTGATCCGACGATTGAAACGATCCATAATCTCGGTCGCATTGTCGTTCAGGCTCAGATAGGCAACAGCCCCTCGTCCTATGACAGCCATGCGATCCATCAGCATGCGATTCGGAGAACTGCCCACACCAAAACTGAAAATTCGCGAGGCGCCCAGTTTGTCGTGCAGTATCCCCAGAATCTGCTGTTCGTTGCCGATGTAGCCGTCCGTCATGAACGACACCAATCGAAATCGTCCTTCGTCATGTGGAAAATCCAAAGCAGCCTTGATGCCTTCAATCATTTGCGTCCCGCCGCTGCCGCTCAGTCCAGCCAGGAACTCTAAAGCGTGCTTGACGTTGTCTTCTGTCGCGAGGACAGGTTCAGGCCCCAGCTGAGACGCGTTATTGGAGAAGCGAATGATTTGAAACGTGTCGCGAGGTGTCAGGGACTGCAGAGCGTGGCTGATGGCAGCTTTTGCCTGACCCATCGGTTTGCCTCGCATGCTTCCCGAGCAGTCCAGAACAAACACCATTTCCATGGGGCTTCGCTGAACGTGCTCCAGGTCTGCTGGCGGATACAGCATCATGGTGAAGTAACTGCCATTGTCGTCTTTGTGAGTCAGCATGGCGGTTTTGATTTGATCACCGGCAACCTTGTAACGCAGCACAAAGTCTTTGTTGGGAATCCTGTCCTGATCGGTCAGCGTGATCTTTCGCTGCGATTCACAAACATTCTTAACGTCGACAGCGTGATTGATGCTGTTGATGTCTTCGATATCGATACCGGCATCAATGTTCAGCGTGACAGACACATCGTGGCCACTGCGTTCGTTGGGCGTCAGGTACTGAACCTCAGTCTTCTGCCCACTGCTGCCCTGTTGCCCCCGAGCGACGGCACCCACGCCATCCGTTGTTGCTGGAGGATTGAAACGTGGGCCAACCACCATCGGGAAGACGAATTCATAGGCTCCGTCGTCATATCGCAGCGTGTTGAAGTATCGAATGTTGATGTCGATATTCTTGCCCGGTTCGATATTGGCGACCTTCTGCGTAAAGATGTTTGCACGTTCCTGCGTCATCAGAGCGGCGACATGTCCCTGAGCTCGAGCGGCCGCATAGATCTTTTCAGCCTTTTCACGTTCTCGAATGATGCCGCGAATTTTGCGATCGCCAACCGTCATCACGAATTCATTGACCGCTGCGTTTTGCGGCAATGGGAATACGTAGACAGCTTCGATTTTGGATTCGTACGGATTGTGGAACTGTTGCTCCACATCAACACTGGCGATGTAACCATCGATGTTGCCTTCGACGGCTGTGTGTTTTAGAGGAACAGGAACCTGTTTCGTTTCGTTCGGCAGCGTTGCCATCAGGCATCCGCACCGCGGCGTCTTGTCATCAGCTGGAGAGGCAGTTGCGGGGGCAGCTTTCGCGATGATCCAGAGTTCTTCTCCGGGCTGCAGATCCATTCGCATCACCTTCTGCTGCTGGACGCTCAGGCCGGAACGTTGTTGCTTCGCGAGTGACAGCATTCGTCCCAATTTTCCACTCGTGTCGCGACGACGTCTCGCCGTGGTCGGTTCTGTCGTACTGGCGACAGGTGGTCCTGACAGGTTCTCACCTTCACTCAAACTGAAGCCGTCGTCAGCCTTGCCATTACGCTGGCCACTCTGTTGCCGTCCATCCACACTGTATGGCACTTCTTTAGAACCGTTACCTGGCCGTCCCCCGCGCTGCCGTTCCATGATGCTGTTTTTCCGTTGCGGTACGGCAATACCGAATGGTTTGTCTTGTGCCTCTTTAGACGATTCATCCGATGCCGAAACCATTGCACCGGGCTCAGGGGCAGAGTCAGATTCACCGAAGAACCCACCCCTACCATCAGTTGCAAACCCACCACCTGGCGCTTTCGCGGATGCTTTTTCCTCCTGCCCGCCAGCCAGGTCGAACGGTGAAGGTGCATCGAGATCCGGATGTTCTTGAG
>CAYZYB010000805.1:0-3208 GCA_964481505.1 uncultured Planctomycetaceae bacterium
CAACAACAGCAGCAACTGTCACCGTAGCACTCACCGGTGTCATCGCAGGAGACACCGTCACTGCTTCCGCTAACGGAACATTCGACGACAAGAACGTCGGCGCGAATAAAACGGTCACTGTTGGAGCCATCACACTTGCAGGAGCGGATGCGGCAAACTACACGGTTTCAGCCGCTGCAGACACCGATGCCGACATCACACCGGCAGCACTCACTTCTACGGCAACCGCGGCTGACAAGGTCTACGATGCAACAACAGCAGCAACTGTCACCGTAGCACTCACCGGTGTCATCGCAGGAGACACTGTTACTGCTTCTGCTAACGGAACATTCGACGACAAGAACGTCGGAACAAACAAGACGGTCACCGTTGGAACGATCACACTCGCAGGAGCGGATGCGGCAAACTACACAGTTTCAGCCGCTGCAGACACCGATGCTGACATCACACCGGCCTCACTTACCTCGACGGCAACCGCGGCTGACAAGGTCTACGATGCAACGACTACAGCAGCCGTTACCGTAACACTAGCTGGTGTCATCGCGGGGGACACCGTCACTGCTTCCGCTGACGGATCTTTCAACGACAGGAATGCCGGGACGAATAAGGCTGTCACCGTCGGAGCCATAACGCTCACCGGAACGGATGCGGCGAACTACACAGTCTTAGCCGCTGCAGACACCGATGCCGACATCACGCCGGCATCACTTACCTCGACAGCGACCGCAGCTGATAAGACCTACGATGCAACGACAGCAGCAACTGTTACCGTAACACTCACCGGTGTCATAGCTGGCGACGACGTCAACGCTTCAGCCGACGGAACATTCGACAATAAAAATGTGGGGACAAACAAAACGGTCACCGTCGGGACCATCACGCTCACCGGAACCGATGCCGCAAACTACACAGTGTCCGCAGCTCCAGACACAAGCGCGGACATCGCGGCAGCAGCATTAACCGTCACGGCAATCCCTGCAACGAAAGTCGAAGGAAATGCCGACCCGACACTTACGTTTGTGGCCACAGGATTCGTGGGTGGCGAATCGGCGGCGACGGCATTAAGTGGGGCTCTGACTCGTGAAGCTGGAGAAACTGTCGGCAACTATGACATTCTTCAGGGGACACTCACAGCTGTCGACTCAAACTATGCAATCACATTCGTTGGAGCCAATTTTTCAATCACGCCGGATGCCGGCGGGCCTCCGCCAGCGATCGTTTCTGACGTCACGTTCTATAACGAAGACGCCATCCTTGAAGACGGACTCAGCCCTGATGCGACTGGCCAGCGTTCTATCATTCGACACATTCAGGTACAGATCAGTGGCAACGTTTCAGTACCGACGGGGCAGGTGACAGACGGCAGTTTTCTTCTGGAAAACCTGACAGCGGCCACGGGCGTCGGGCTGACTGTAGACTCATCAAGCTTTGCAGCAGGTGTCACCACAGTAGTTCTGTCATTTACAAGCGGCACGAACACCGCTGGCTCGCTGGTAGACGGTAATTATCGCCTCACCGTTGATGGAGCAACATTTGGAATTGACGGCAACGAAGACGGCTCCATCGGCGGCCAGAACGTCACAGAGTTCCATCGCTTATATGGAGACAGCGACGGTGACCGCGACGTTGACGGAAGTGATTTTGTGAGCTTCATTCGTAGTCTCTTTGGCAACCCCGCTTTTCAAAACGCCTTCGACCAGGACAACGACGACGACATCTTTGAAGAACTCGGCACCTTCTTCAGCAGCTTCGGAAGTCGACTGAATCCGTTTTAGGCACACTCAGTGTTGACATCCGTTCAGTAGTGTCGTTGTCCGGGGTATTTACCGAGAAGATTAACCGCGCCCCGTTTGGCGTTGTTGTTAGGTGTTGACGCCAATGGGGATTGCGCGATTGGCGGGTTCCTGATTCAAACCTCGATGACGTAACAGCTCGCATCCATGCTTCGCTGATACACACTGAGGGTGTTCAGGCTTCACCTTATAGTTGTCGAAGAAACTATGACTCGCGGGTGTACATCTGATTCAGGGAAGCTATCGGAATTATCTGGACAGCCAACGCGACCATTGTTTCCCCCAACACCTCACTGTTATTGTTGAAGGCATTGGCTTTCTAAACCGTGCGATTAGTCCAGAGAGTGTCTCTGTTCCATCGGGTTTGCACGAGTCAAGTCAAAGAGGCGAAACTCTCGAAACGAAACCGGTCATGACAACGCCGGACATTTTCTGCCGTCGTTGTCGGTGCTCTCCTGCAAGTCAGACGTACACACCAAAATCTCCTTCTGATTTATTTTCCGTTCTCTCCCCGCGGGCCGAAACCATGCTGCTGACGAACTGGCTTTCCTCAACACTCAAACGTCTTCAACAATCAAGCCCATGCACAAAACGACCGCGCAGGGCTCAGCATCGCGTGGATCGGCAGACAAATTTGATTGACCTTGAAGTACTCGAAGATCGTGCGTTGCTGACTGCGATCTTGACGGAGGACTTCGAAGACAACAACGTGCAGTTCACCCTGCCGGCGAACGGCGGTATGTTTCACGATACGATCGATGACCATTTTACGATTGTGCCGCTCAATGGAAATCCGGACCCCGATGACGGCCCGTACACCGGATTCCTTGGTTCAAATTTCTTCTCTGCCGAAGACATCGACGACCCGGAGGGCCCCGGATTGGATACGCAAACGTTAACCTTTACTGTTAGCGTTGCTGGTTTCGAGAACCTGACCTTCAGTGGTTTGTTCGCAGCTGGCGGAAACTCCACCGGTGGAAGCGATTCAATCGTGCGTTACGACGCTGCCGACGGTATCCGTGTTCGAGCAACGGTCGATGGAGGAATAACTCGAAATCTGTTGGCGTTTGAGGCAGTTGAGACCGGTGGCGATACAACAAATCGCGAATTGCGTCAGGACGCCGATTTCGACGGAGTCGGAGATCCAGACGGTTTCCTGCCGACGGCAGCACTAACTGCGTTTAACAACATTCCTATCCCCGACACTGGTGGCACACTCGTTCTTGAGATCGAAATCAGCTCAAACGCAGGCCAGGAAGAATTCGCATTTGACCATATCGTCGTGAGTGGCGACCCGGCTATCGGAGGCCCAACCGGATCGCTGAACGCAACGGGACCAGTGGGCGAATCTGAGATCAACGACACCAGCTTCTCGTTTGACGTCATTTACGCTGATGACACGGGCGTCGACGTTT
>CAYZYB010000806.1:0-3207 GCA_964481505.1 uncultured Planctomycetaceae bacterium
CTCCGATGCCGAACTGGAATTAGCAATACTCATGATTTGTGCCACATTTGGCGGAACTCAAGGGGCCGGTGTGAGTACGACTTTTACTGTTCGAAGGGACCGTTGGTTCTTCGGCAAAGCGATTCCGCAGGCCAGAACGTGTCAAACCAGCAGTGTGCCGCAGTTTCCAAAGCCAGGTTTGTTCAGCACTCAGCTTCGAACTGACAGATGGTATGTCGTTGGCTCGAAAAATTAGTCTTGGCTAGTTTGAACTGAAATTTTATGCTTCTCTGGTTGATACAAAAACGTAACAGGAAACAACGTAAAATGTCTAAGCTATTTCGTAAAGCCCGGATTTTGGTTCGCACTGTTCTGGGTCAGGAAGTGGTAGGTCGCGTGGACGTTAGAGTGCCGTGTGAGCGATTTGGCTCGACCTACGGCGGCTGGCATATCGTCACCGAATTGCTTTCGAAAGATTCGATCGTTTACTCTTTCGGAATCGGCTGCGATGCGTCATTTGATGTTGCAATCATTGAACGCTTTGGCATGACGGTACATGGGTTCGACCCCACGCCGAAATCGGTGGAATGGGTTCAGCGTCAGCAACTCCCGGAAGAATTCGTGATGCATAAATTCGGGCTTGCGGACTTCGATGGCACTGTTCGTTTTAATGGCCCCCCCGATCCCAGGGACATTTCGTTCAGCATCTGTGAAAGCCAGCCCAACGATCAACAAGCCGTTGATGCTCCAGTCAGACGCCTGAAGACGATCGTTGATGATCTCGCGCACAAGGAAATAGCGATCCTGAAAATGGACATCGAAGGTTCCGAGTACGACGTGGTGACCGACTTCATCGCGTCTAACATTCGCCCGCAGCAAATCCTTATTGAGTATCATCATCGATTCCCCTCGATTGGAATTCAAAGGACACTGGATTCGATGGACGAAATTCGTGCTGCTGGATACCAATTGTTTTCTGTTTCCGAATCGCGATTGGAATTCGGTTTCATCCGCAACGATTTGGTGCAGGCGCAAAAAGCAGCCGCATGAAGCGGCGTGGCGAAATAACTCAGGCCGCACGTCGAATGACATTCGATTGACTTTGTCCTGTGACGCTTTCAAGTCCGCGTGCGAAACCATCGACCATACGTCCGATGGTGTAGTCTGTTTTCACGGTTTCGAAGGCAGACTGCGCTAACTGCTGTGTGAATTCCGGCGATTCAATGACCCTGCGACAGCGGGCTAAAAGCTGTTCGACGTTGCCGTCTTCGAAAAACAGTCCGTTTTGGCCGTCTCGCAATGCGTGAATTTCCGGTCCATGGCCCTGCAAACGATTGCCGGTGATGACCGGTAAGCTGTAGCCGAATGCGTGCAGCAGACTTAGACCCATGTTGCCCGGATAAACCAAAGCTGTACTGCTCAGCATCCACGGCGCGAGCTCTTGCTCGTCATAAATGGCACCAGTGAAAATCACGGACTGATCGATCCCGTAGTCGCGTGTGATTTTTTCCAGTCTCTGTCTGTCCGGACCGTCGCCTACGATTACGAGCTTGGCGTCAGCGCATTCCTGCTGCAGACGCCACATCATTTCAATCAGTAGATCTGCTCTATTCTCCGGCAGCAACCGTGACACCAGAAGAAATGTCTTTGCAGGATTGAGTTGATGACGTGTACGGAAGCCCTCTAACTTCAAACCACAACGATTCCATTCGTTCCGAGCAGACAGGATAGGCGTTTGATCCAGAGCGTTTTGAGCGACAAATACGTTATGTTCAGTGAAGCCACGCAGCAGCTTCAGGTTGTCTGCTGTGTGGTGGTCGTACAGGATGACTCCGTCTGCAAACTTCCCATAGGTTCTTCGCAACAGGTCTGTCGCGAACGCGGGGTTCTTGCTGGTGCCGTGTCCCCATAGCAACAGAGGAACTCTGCGACGTCGGCTCCGTGCAATCGCTCTGGGTAACGTTAGGTATCGGACGTTCCATGACATCACTGCGACATCGAATTGTGTCGGGTCCAGTGCCTGCAGCATTGCCGACTGAGTCATAACGCCTCGCGGAAACGAGTGTGTTACGATTTCGCCTTCCACCACCGTGACGCCACTGTCTGCGGCTGAGTGCATACCTTCTCGATTGCGATCGCAGAATACCGTTACAGACTGAACGCTATAGTGTTCAGCCAGTTTATGGAAGAACGGTATTCGATAGTGAGGCAGTGACGGCTGGCATACTGCGACGCGAAGTCCGACTGTCGATTCCGTTAAATCTTCTTTGGCTTTGGAGGGGATGTTGATGCGACCTTCTTCCTTTGACAGCGTCTTATGCAGCAGCTGATGTTAGGTTTGGTTTTCCTGCCCCGCGTAGAGTTGCTTCCGGTTGTCGTCTGTCAGCCTGCAGGTAAACGCTATATCGTTGTCCTGCAAGACACAAACACGCACCGAATGACAACATAAAGCAAGAGCCTATCAAGCTGCCCTGCTTCAGTGAGAGCCCCGTGTGAAACGTAAACAGCGCCATCAGTAGACCCAGATTGAATCTGGCTGCGGCCGGAATGCTCTTTTGCTGCAGAAGTTTTAGGTTTAGCTTTACCGATCCGATAGCGAACACGAAGAACAGAATACAGCCAATGACGCCTTCTTCGCAAAGTACTTCGACAGGGACATTGTGAGGATAGTAGCCAACAAGTCGGTACGAAGACGAATTTCCCAGGCCAACAATCCATGTCAGATAGTCAGCTTGCTGATATTCCTTGAGAAGTGCTGAGGCCATCGCAAAACGACTTTCACCGGCTTCCGCCACGAAGTTTGATCTCCACCGATTCGTGAGTGAGTTCTGCTGCATGAACACTACCGCAGCAAGGCAAAAGCATCCCATGGCGAATGCTGGCACGATGAATGATCTGTTACGCAATTCTCGATACGTAATTGGCAGCCAGATAAGTGACGCCGCGAAGACTGCAAGCAACTGACCACGACTATGGCTTCGCATGACCAGGTAGATTGCGACCATGACAATCGCCGTAATTAGTGCTTTCTGCAGGGTTTTTGCAGGTTTGCCGAACAGATAGAAGACACCAAAAATAGCAACAGTCGACGCATAGTCAGCAATCGCCAGCGGGTTGCCTTCGACCTGTTGCCCACCGGCAAGTTCCAAAACAACGCTGCGTCTTCCGAAGTTGCAAAACAGAAGGCTGAAGACAATCAGTCCGCCGAAGAACACCGTTACTTTGACG
>CAYZYB010000807.1:0-3200 GCA_964481505.1 uncultured Planctomycetaceae bacterium
CGCCACAAAGAGCAATCGGTGCGGACTCACGCATTTGCATCCACGCGAGGGCCACGTTGGGTGATGCCATGGGCTTTCTGAGCGATACTTTTGATCGATGGTCGCCCGCAGTTTTTCCCTTCAACGCAGGTATCTCAAGCAATCCCCGTTTTCCATAGCCTCGAATAGCGATAAAACAAAGAACGCCAATGGTACACAGCTGAATTCCGCAAGCGAAGACCCTCGGAGTTCCGGCGTTCATTTGTGATGCCGTGAAAAACAATCCGGCCATGGGGCCCATGTTCAGAAGTAGTTCGGCGGCCCCGATGAAGGCTTCATGCTGGTGCGGATTATGAATTTCGACAGCCAAAGTAGTGACCCAGAACAGCAGCACCACAGTGACGAGCGCAATGAGCCCTGCACGCAGTTCGGACTTTTGGTTCATCGTGGTCACCAGAATCCACGCGTACAGATTGGTTGCCGCCGCAATGCTGATACCAACAATCAGCAGGATAACTTCTGTAGCAGTGGCTGCCCCGAATAAAAGTTGGATTCCGTTGTATTGACTGGCGGTCGCCGGGGCCACTGCGAGCCCCAATTCGCAAATAATCAGGGCGATCAATAACGGAACAATCAATACTAGCCAACCGACAACCACCCGTGCGAGTGCTGGCTGCCATGTCGGTGCAGGAAGGGACTTGACGAAAGCAACGGCTCCACTGGCATGTTCTGCAGAACTCACTCCCATACCAACAAACACGGGACCCGCCAGAACGAATCCGCACGCCACCATCACCAATCCGGCTTCGAGATCTGCGGAGATGAGCTGAGTCACCAGCACCGAGACAACGATCAGGATCAACGACAGCAGTTTCCACTTTTGCTCTTGAAGTTCTTTCCAGAACAGGATTCGCCAGATGCTCATAATTTTTTTCTCAATGGCGTATAGAAAATCAGATGCTTTGAAACAGGAAACGGTGGAAGGATCACGTCACCGCTTCAGTTTCAGGAATCTGAAACCTGACGTCTCTCTGCCCCGCGACGAACGCTTCAAAAATCTCATCCAGATTCAGATCTACGACGCCGTGCCCAATGCTTTCTCGGCTAAGTAGTTCAATCGCTTCTGGCGCGCCGTCGACCGCCAGCACAACTTCTCCTGCGATAATGCGTCCATCCAGAATGTTCAACTGCGAAGCCACTCGCGCAAAGCTCTCGGTTGTCGTCGTGATTCGCTTCACCTGGTGGCGGAGGTCTTCCGTCGCTGCCTGGCGGACGATTTTCCCCTTGTGCAGAATGGCCACGACATCTGCGACAGGTTCGACTTCGTACAGCAGGTGGGAGCTATACAGCACCGTTCGACCTTCGGCCTGCATGTGAGTCACCAGATCACGATTGAAATCACGCCGCATGATCGGGTCGAGCCCCAATGCGGGATCGTCCAGGATGACAAGTTCCGGCCTGTGAGCTAAAGCGAGAAGCAGGCCGAGTCGAACGGATTGCCCTTTCGAAAGATGCTTCACTTTTGACTTCAGTGGAAGCTCAAACTGTGTGACGTAGGCCTGCGCGAGTTCATGGTCCCACGTTTCGTAAAACGGAGCCATAAAGCAGATGATCTGTTCGACACTCATCCAGCCGAACATCGTTTGATCTTCGGCCAGATACCCAACACTGCTGCGGACCTGAAGTGGATTCGTCACGGGGTTCGCCCCCAGGACCGACAACGATCCGCTGTCCGGCTTCAGCAGTCCCATCAACATTTTAATGGTCGTCGTTTTTCCCGCGCCGTTGCGACCAAGAAATGCGAACGTCTGGCCCTTTTGAATCGACAGGTTAAGTCCCTGCAACACCGACTTGTCTCGAAAGTTCTTGCGAACGTCATCGATTTCAATAACGGAATCAGTCATGCGTTTTCTCCATCAGAATTTTGGGAGGAGCTGTCTTCGTTCTGCGACTGGGTGAAAGCTTCGTCCAGCAATGAGTGCAGGCCCGTGGCGTCGATTCCCAGCATCCGCCCCTGGCGAACCAATTGCCGGAGCTCATCAAAGAACTGCGATCTCTGTCCTTTGAGTTGAGCTTTCGAAACGCCTTCACCGACAAACGTGCCTTCACCGTGACGCATGTTCAGAAGGCCTTCGGACGTCAGCCGTTCATAAACACGGAGTACCGTGTTTTGGTTGACAGCCAACTCCCTCGCCAGCTGCCGAACCGACGGAACCTGCGCCCCCGCTGGCAGTCGGCCAGAAAGACACTGGGCTCGCAGCTGGTCCGCGATCTGGCGAGAGATCGGGACTGCGGAACCCTTTTCGACGCGAATATGCATTGGTAACGTCTCCTGCTTATGCCAACTGACTACAGTTGTATAACAGTAGTGTCCGGAATTCAAGGACATAACCCCAAAAGAAGCGAAATCAAGGCAAGGTGTTCTCGCCTCCGTGGTCCATGATCATGATTAAAGGAGTTCGCTGTCGCCGCTCCAGGTATCGCTTTTGCTATTGTGTTCAGGCAGATGGCATTTCAATCAATTCCAAAGTCAGCGAGCTGAACGATGGACAATCACGTTATCACCTTGCGAGGCAATGTCGTTGGGCCCGATGGCAACGCGATCGCCGGGGCGAAGCTGTACCTTGCTGGTGATGGAACGTTTGCTCAACCAATAGCAGAACCCAGGCATTTGGGTCATTCGATGGCCGACGGCTGCTTTTGGTTTGATGTTCCGCGACGTTTCCTGAGCCGCCGAAGTGTTCGTAGCTCGCGAGATTGCGATGTCGCCCTGACCGCGTATGCGAAAGGCTTTGGCGTTGGTTGGGTGACACTTCCTTCCGCGAAATCCGATTCGCTTGACGAGTTGCCCGAAGTGATTGACGAGAACATCCGCTTGGTAGATGACTCAGCGATAGAAGGCAAAATTGTCGATTCCAGCGGACAAGCTCTTGCCAATGCACAGATCCTCGTCCGACGAATCATTAAAGAAGACGAACCGGACTGGAGACGATTCGCTGATGCAATCGAGAACAGTGATTTCGGAATTTTTCAGACGTCGATTGACAACACCAGCCCGTATCGGTGGGGATACATTCGCAAACAGCGATGGCTTTTGTTCCCCGACGCCTGGAGCATCATCCCCGCAGCCGTGACCGATGAGGATGGGAAATTCTGTTTGCAGCAAGTCGGAGATGGCCGCGCGGTCATCTCCGAAATTGTCGCGCTCGGCGTTAAAGAAC
>CAYZYB010000808.1:0-3197 GCA_964481505.1 uncultured Planctomycetaceae bacterium
CAACTGCCATCCTTGCTCTTGCCGCATCATCTGTCTGAATTCTGGCGAACCACTTTTCTCTTGTGCACGCACTAGACACATCCACGACAGGCACATCACGTTTCTTTACGTGCTGAATCATTGCCCGGTTTCGCAGGGCGGCAATCACACCTTGCCCCTGCCATGCATTTGGAAGCCTCAGCTTTCCGTGTCGATCGCGCGGTGAGATCAATAGCAGCCAGCCATTTGCCTGACCGAAACGGCAGACAGATTCGACAACACTTCTTCCCCACGAATCTTCAGTCTCGACAAGGATTGCGACATGCCGGTGAGATCGTTTCTTAAACTTCAAAGGTGTCTCCGCAATACTGGTGATTGCGCATTATCGTAACACAATTTCGCCACGGCGTTTTGAAATTCCACTTGCTGCCCTCAACTGCACCTCTTTCGTAGAACGACGGCCTCGGCATAGATCGCCGGCTCCCCGTTGAGCTTAACCTGGACGCCGGCTCAGAAGCCTGGATTGGAAATGACGGCCACAGCTTTGCGCCGCAATAAAATTCACAGAAGAGTGCCGCTCATCGTGACCACTTATCCCGACCACCGCCGACTCTGTCTGTTCACTTTTCCGGGCAATCGGTGTTGACGACATTCATCTCGTGCGCAAATAAATAAAAGATATGCGCATACGCGTATTGTGCCTTTGGAATTCCGGGGAATAATGTATCCCAATACTCATCTGTGCTGCTGCAGGATCTCTGTTTCCTCACAACAATTGAGCTCGTTATGGCATTCATGAAACGTTCCACTCGAACTTCAGGCTTCACTCTGATTGAATTGCTTGTCGTCATCGCCATCATCGCCATTCTCATTGCTCTGCTTCTTCCCGCGGTGCAACAGGCTCGGGAGGCTGCTCGGCGGACCCAGTGCAAGAACAATTTGAAGCAAATTGGCCTTGCGCTGCACAATTACCATGATGTGTACTCAGCACTTCCGATGGGTCACACGGCCCATTTTTCCAACTGGCGAGACCGCGGGGACGCAGATCAGGTCGGCTATGGCTCATCAGGCACGACATCCTTGAATTTTGCGAAAGCCAATTGGTCGTGGATGGCCTACATTCTTCCCATGATCGAACAGGCTAACGCATTCAGCACACTCGATGTCAACGGGCGTCGAGCGGATGAAGCACTGGCAACTCCGGCGGGAGTCAGGATACTGCAGTCTCCCATCAATGGCTTTCTCTGCCCATCAGACCCAAAGCCGACGCTGACCGACTGTTTTCGTGACGTGGAGCCATCAAATTCGGATACCGACATACCAGTAATTATCTCCAACTACGTTGGCAGCAATCGCGGGCAGGCCAACAGCCGACATACTCGCGGAAGAATGAACGAATTTACGGACGGGCTGTTTTACGTGAACAGCAGGATACGGATGCGAGACATCACGGATGGAACGAGTAACGTGCTTGCTGCGGGCGAGCGTGCCTGGCAGTACACTGCAGGCTCGAGCGATGGAGTTTCGCAGAAAGTAGAATCCAAAGCAGCTCTGGCACTGGTTGTTCGAGCGACTACGGATAGTGATCGATCCTGTGACCATTGCGGATACTCCGACGCGCTGGGAGTGGCGGGAACGGGAATCAATCATGGTGACGTTCTTGACAGCGGCGGTGTGCTGGATTCAAGACGTGCTCGTTCAACGTACTCCTCGAATCACACCGGTGGAGCACAATTCCTTTTCGCTGATGGATCAGTGCACTTCTTAAGTGAGAACATTGATATCAATCTGTTTGAGTACCTGGGTGAACGTGCTGACGGCGAAGTGATCGGTGAATTTTAACGGCCTTCTCTAACCAAAAAATGAAGGTGACTCCCATATGAAACCCATTCCATTGCTATTGCTGCTGACGTTATCGGCAGGCTGTTCAAGTGATTCTGATGAGCCCGAGCGGTTTTCCGTGGAAGGCGTTGTCCAGATGGACGGGCAGATGGTTACCCAGGCATCCATACGATTCATTCCCGATGCGGACGCAGGTAATGCGGGGCCAGCCGCATTTGGTAACGTAAAAGATGGATTGTTTCACCTTGCTGCGGAGCAGGGCCTTGTCGCCGGAAAATCAGATGTTGAAATTACAATTGAATCTGGCAGCGATTCATCCACGGGCTCGCCGCCCCGCACCATAACTCAATCGATTGATGTTGAGCCAAGCGGCACGAACCTCTTCTCCTTCAACTTGGAGTCCCGCGAAATAAAACCACAAGCAGGCGACAAGGTCCCTGAAGGGGATAGCGAGGACGAGGAGGATTGAGTTCACTCCGGTCGACAATTTTCCTCACCACAATTGATTTGCAGAGCGAAGACGTTTCTTCAGCAAGTCACAGTTTACCAGTTCACATTAGAAAGCGCTGCTATGAGAACGCTCATCTCGCGTTTCGTGTTATTGAGCGTATTCGTATTGATGACGGCAATCACACGCTAGCTTCTCGGTCGCCGTTCCGGAACCGTCCTCGATGTCAGCGATTCTCGTCGCAGGAGTCGTCATTGCATATCGACGAAGTCGGAGGACTCAACCGGAACAGAACTGCTGAACGGATCACACAACACTAAGCACAACAATCGGCGCCTCTTAGTGACCGACTGATATCGACAGCTGCCATTGTGAAGTGCCTTTCAATTTCAAAAGTCATCGACAGCAAGAAGGGGAATTTCTTTACCGTGAATACACCAGCTACTGAGGCGTTGTCATCTGAACCAGCGGTGCGGCCGAATTCGATCAAGGGCTATCAAAAAATCGTCCTGCTGACGGAACAGCTGTCGGATCCTTTTTATGCGAAGACGGCCATGAGTCTTCTGCGGTACCGACGAGAAGACATCGTCGCAGTTTCGGATTCCACTCAGGCGGGACGATGTGCCGACGACCTGTTTGGAATCGGAGACAACGTTCCCGTAGTTTCGTCTCTGGCAAATCTTGACGCTGAAGCGGTCTTCATCGGGACCGCTTCGTTTGGTGGCAAGTTGCCAGATCCTTACCGCCCACATGTACTTGACGCGTTGCGTCGAGGGCTTGACGTGGTTTCCGGCTTGCACGAGTTTCTATGCGACGATGTTGAATTCCAGGGTGTCGCGGAAGCAAACCGTTGCCAGTTAATTGACGTCCGCCGCAACTTTCAGGACTGCATTTCCACCGGAGAGCCCTTTCGTGATCATTGTCTGCG
>CAYZYB010000809.1:0-3180 GCA_964481505.1 uncultured Planctomycetaceae bacterium
GAGCCAGGTGGTTCGATGTTCTGGACTGAGTAGGATAGGGAAATTTCGAAATCGCCGGGAAGATTGAGCCTAGGAGAAAGACCAGCTGCGGATGATGTCGAATGGGTGTTTGTGACGTTAATCGCGTAGCCACTCTGACCGCAGCAATCATCTTGCTGCGTCTCAGGAACTGTCTCGATCCCACTCGGGAGTTCCGTACTGCCGCGAAAGTCGAAAGAGATCGGTAACACCGCCGACTGGTCCGCTGTGGGCTCTTTGTCGCCGCCGCTGGACGCATGAATTGACTCAACAACGACAAATTGAAGAATTAGCGTAAACAGGGTGAAACGGCCAATTTTGAAACGATTCATGTCTTGCGTCGTGAAAGAGATCTTGCAAACATTTTTAAGAGACGAATTAGTTGCCGCGAGTTTCTCTTTGCTGATCTTCGTTGGTCTGTGACATCCAAGCCTTAGAACGATAGCATACCTATTCAAATCGCTCGATGCGACCCGCAATCTACTCCTCTCAGCCTCATTTCCTTACTGGTGGCCGAAGGCCGCACATCTACCCAGCGTAGGACAATCATGACTTCTATATTCTCTTCGAGTTGGCGAAACGGAAGAGAGCTCGCGGGTCATACCCTCACTAGAACGAATGCCCCAGAATCAGGGCTCGTTGACTACGATGAGCCTGAAGACAGAGAGAAGTCGGTTAACGCCAAGCAACAAGGCTTTCGATGGGATCAAATGCTCGCTCCCATTATTGTCGGCGTCCTTCTCCGACTGGCCTTTGTTGCCACTCCCGATCGGCTTACAGGTGATGAGATCGATCATTTCCAGGGCTCGGTCGAAGTCTCGCGATCCGAAACGCCATCCGTAGTGCCGAAAAGGCCGCCAGCCTACCTTTATTTTGGCGGTACTGTTCTGAGAGTGTTTGGTGAGGCGCCGATACACATTCGAATTGTACAGGCAATTCTTGAGGGCGTAACGATCACACTAATCATCCTCCTCGGTCGGTCCCGCTACGGCAACCCCTGTGGAATTGTCGCTGGATGGATCTACGCTCTGTCTCCGGAGCAGATCTCTTTCAGCCACACACTTTGGACGGAAACACCGCTATCGTTGATGCTCGTTGTGGGCTGGATGACCCTGATGCGACTTCACGAGCGCCCCGGAATCCTCATCGCGATCTTGACGGGCGGAGCTTGGGGAGTCTTGGCACTGCTAAAACCCTATAATCTCTATTTCTTTCCGATCCTGGCGACACTGAGTTTCGTCAGCGGTGGTATGTCCGCGCACTGGCGTCGTGCGACGCCAAGATTCACTTGGACAGGCGTCTCTGTGGTGATGCAGCTTTGTGTCGTGTTTCCATGGTGTGACTTTTCAGCTAAGCCATTTGTCATCATAAGCAGCCAGGGGCAAAGAGTGCTTGAAGTAGGAACAAACTACTATCCACCTCCGCAGTTCGACTTTTCGTATCTTCGTGACGTTCCCGAAGCGCAGCGACGTAAGCAGGGAAGACGAGTCAGCACCAGCGTGTTCGTTATTCAAAACCCCGGCTTGTTTACCGTTCGTGGGTTAGAGAAAATGACAAACTTATGGGCTCCAAACTCTTTTCTGTTGCGGCACATCTATTCGGGCCACTACGGCGATCCCTACTCCATCTCTCCTTGGGTTCGTATTGGGCTCTCGACTGTCACAATTCTTTGCATAGGCACAGTATTAATTCTGGCAGCATTCGGCATGATGGGAGCGAAATTTGAGTTCTTTGAATGGAGCATTGTGTGCTGTCTGGTATGTACAATTGGTATGATTTCGTTGACGGTGTCATTGAGCCGTTATCGCGTCCCGTTGATGCCGTTCTTGATGATCTTTGCAGCGTATTTCTTGACGAAAAAAGACTGTGGAGAGGCCATTCGCTGTAGTGAAACTCGGAAGATAATTCTTGGGTGCTCGGTTTCCCTTCTCATGTTCTTTTGGGCCTACCGCCTTCCGTCAATTGTGCAGGCTCTCTGGTAATGTGATTCAACTCTTTCTTGGTTCCCAATTCAGGGTTATCACTGCGTATCAGTAACTGCGAACCACAGAAATCAAACAACGAAAAACCATGTGAAAACTCCTGCCCTCGCCATTCTGCTATCCGTGCACAGATTGGAGTGATACTCAGTTGCCAAACCGCGGACTGACGGTGAAAGTGAGTTCCCTAATTCATGATATCTGCGTTTGAGCGAAACGTTGTTGAAGTTTCGTCAAAGAAGAAGCATCAGAAACGCAAAAGGAAAGTTGTGGGAACTACGAAACCGGAGGTTGGAGGTTCGCATTGACGATCACGTTTATTGTGTCACGGAGGTGTTGCGGCAGTGACGGCCAAGCTTGAACAACCTCAAGTAAGGCGGGGTCAACTGTTGCCAATTCGAGCCAATGAGCGTCGCTGCCGTGCAGCGCATTTGCAGCGCCGAGAGTCGCCATTTGCCTAACGCTTCTGCCATCAACAGGTTGTAGCGGCCAGCCGCCGGGTTCGATTCCCGCCGCCTCCATCAACGAACAGCCACTTGCCTGTCAGGTAAGTGGCTGTTTTCGTTGGGTTTACGAGGATTCCAACCTCTCATCAAAACCGCTTCTATGGGACACAATTCTTCAATTGTCCCATAAACACTTGGATTTGGTGTCCCATAGTCGGTCGGCAGTTGTCCCATAGAATCGCAACGACACGGTCACTTGTGCCGCTCTTTGGCAAGGTAGCGGTAGACAGTAGCAAACGAGACTTTGAGCTTCTTTGCGATGTCGGTTCGCTTCATTCCTTGGTCCACAACCGTAGCAATTAAAACCACCAGATTCAGAGTACCTCTGCCTTATGTATTTTAGGACGGCGTGCGGGGGCGGACCGGATGGCAGCGTTCGAGTCCAGTGCGGCGATGGCACAACGCTCTCCGTCCAGAGATCGCTGTCATCGACCTCATGCTTCCCGGCGTCGTTGTCCTGGGGCTGGTGGTTAAGGCAAACCGAAAAAGGCCCGAGGTCGATTTCTCGACTTCGGGCCTTTCTGTTTAGATTCGATGCTAACGCTACCTTAATCAGGAACGTCAGGTCATCACGAAATGTAAGTCACATCTCGCATTCGCAGCATTAACGGCAGCGACGTGTTCGAGAACAACGAACCTTTCTGTAGCGAACTTTCGGGCAACGAGCAGTCTTGTAC
>CAYZYB010000810.1:0-3172 GCA_964481505.1 uncultured Planctomycetaceae bacterium
ACTTCAAAGTGTCCAACACGGTCCATTTTCGGTTCCTTTCGCAAGAGGGGAAAACGTCTGAGGATGATCAGGGTGTTTATTGTTACGTTTGTTTGTCATCCGGAAACAGCATGCTCACACTGGTACGGTCGTGGATACTGCGGATTGCCTGAGCGAACAGGTTAGCGACCGATATGACTTCTATTTTTTCACACAGCGGTTCGACAGGTGATTCGATCGTATCTGTCATAAACATCTTTTCGATCAGGCTGTTCTGGATTCGGTCGGCTGCACCGGCAGAAAGTACGCCGTGCGAAACTGCCGCATAGATGTCTTTGGCGCCGCGTTCTTTCAAAACTTCTGCCATACTGCACAGCGAACCGCCGGTGATGGTGAAGTCGTCAACCATCAGTACGTTCTTGCCTTCGACCTGGCCGATGACTTCCAGGATTTCGGCCTGCTCTGAATGATCGGGACGCGCCTTGTTTCCGATCACGACAGGAACACCCAGCAGGTTGGCATACGCAGCCGCAGCTTTTGCGAAACCAGCATCCGGACTGCAGACAACAAGATCGCTGACTCCCAGTGACTTCATGTGTTCGCAAATCACTGCGCGAGCATACAGGTGATCGACGGGTTTGCTGAAGAAGCCCTGAATCTGCGGGCTGTGCAAATCCATCGTCAGCACGCGATCAGCGCCGGCCGCTTCGATGGCGTCAGCACAAACGCGAGCACGAATGGAAACGCGCGGTTCGTCCTTCTTATCGCCCTTGGCATAACTGAAGTAGGGGATAACGGCCGTGATCTGTTGAGCACTCGCGCGTTTCAGAGCGTCGATCCAGAACAGCAGTTCGACAAAGTTGTCGTTCACCGGCTGATGCACGCCCTGAACGATAAAGGTATCGCGGCCACGAACGTTCTCCAGAATACGGACGAAGACGTTGCCTTCGCTGAATACCTGAGCCTGGCAGGGGGTGAGCCGAACTCCCAGGCTGTTGGCGATTTTCTGAGCGAATACGGGGTTGCCGGAACCGGCGAGAATCGCAAGATCTCCCTGAGCTGGCTGGAACGGTTGCAGTCGAGGGCCGGAGCGACGGTCCGCTGCGGAAGAGCCTTGATTCATGGGGGCCGACCTGAAATGTCGAAAAACGCTTAAAAAACGGAAGAAGCCAGGCCTTTGCAGGACGTCGTCAGCAAAAATTCCGGGGTTTCCGGTGTGCGTGACGTCACGAAAAGGTCTGGCCTCTTGTCCATCGATATCTTATCGCGGCTGAGAACGAACTCAAGGCAGCCCGATGTGTCTCCGAGAATTGCTGAACCGACTCAACCGCTGTTTGGAATCCGTCGAAAGCGACTCTAAGATCCCTTGTCGTTGCCTGGTGAGCCGTGGATGTCACTTCACACCCGATTCCAGTCAGCGAGCAGCAAAATCCGGGCAATCATCGACCCGGCTTATCAGTTACTCAAATTCACGAAAGCAATCGCGATGACCAATCGCATCTGGAACTTTTCCGCCGGTCCAGCCGTTCTCCCGGAAAGCGTGCTTGAGGAAGCTCGTGAGAATCTGTTGTCGCTTGGCGATACAGGTGTCGGGATTTGCGAACATTCGCACCGTGGCAAACCGTTTGTCGCTGTTGCCGACGAAGCGGAAGCACTGTGCCGCGAACTTGCCAGCATTCCGGACAACTACAAGGTGCTGTTTCTGCAGGGCGGGGCATCCAGTCAGTTTTTTATGATTCCGATGAACTTTCTGTCGCCTGGCGATACGGCCGACTATCTGGTCACGGGAGCGTGGGCAAAGAAGGCGGCGAAAGCTGCCGAGCAATTCGGCAACATCAACGTTGCCAGCAGCAGCGAAGATGCAAACTTTAACTACATCCCGGAAAAAGCGAACTACAGCGATGGCGCGAAGTTCGTTCACTATGCATCCAATAACACGATCTACGGAACTCAGTTCGCCTCAGAACCAACTGGCTTCAGCAGCGACGCGTTTTTGGTTCGCGACGCCAGCAGCGACATTTTCTCCGGTCGCGTCGATGTTTCGAAGTATGGTCTGATCTATGCGGGTGCTCAGAAGAATCTTGGCCCCAGCGGCGTAACCCTGGTGATCGTTCGCGACGATTTGGTGGAAGCTGGTAACAGTGATCAGCCGGATATGCTGCAGTACCGAACGCATGCCAAAGCTGGTTCGATGTATAACACGCCACCGACGTTCGGCATCTATCTGATGATGCTGGTCTTCCGCTGGATCAAAGCCAACGGCGGATTGGCAGGCATGGAAACTCGCAACCAGGCCAAAGCCGCCAAACTGTATGACTATCTTGCTGGCAGCAGCCTGTTTACTGCCACGGCGAAAGAAGACAGCCGGTCGTTGATGAACGTCACGTTTGTGACCGGGGCCGCCGACAAAGATGCGGCGTTCATTAAACAGGCCGAAGCAGAAGGCTTTAGCGCGTTGAAGGGACATCGCAGTGTCGGCGGAATGCGAGCCAGCATTTACAATGCGTTTCCGTCAGAAGGAGTCGACGCGCTGATTCAGTTTATGAAAGACTTCGAAGCGAAGGTGTGATGTGCGTAGAGAGGGTCGGGAGTCTTTTCCGGCGAGCGACTTTCTGTTTGTGAACGACATAGCTCGGAAAAGACTCCCGACCCTTTCCGCCCAATAACAGGTTGCATGCCGAACGAAATTCCACAATCCGAAGCACCTTCGTTCGATCGCCGCTCGGCCGATATCGGCATCGTGTGCACTCAGAATGCCGAGATTCATCCACTGCTGGCGAAGCTGGATCGTGGTCGGAAGTACACGGATGACGGTTCTGTTTTTCGGGGTGGCTTTCTGGATCAGTCGATTCGTATCGCCATCGTGGAAGCCGGACTGGGTTTTGCAAAACATCGCCAGGTGACGCAAACGCTCATTCAGGAACATCAACCGCCGTGGGTGCTGTCGGTCGGTTTCAGTTCATCACTCACGGACGAACTTAAGTCTGGCGACGTGTGTCTGGCAAACGAAATTTGCGATGTGCATGGCAACAGTTTGGCCGTGAAGTGTGCGATGCCCGAAACGAAGCGCATTTTTGTGCGGAAGCACGTTGTTGCCGATCAACACCCGCAATCAAAGAGTGACCGCAGCGCCCTGGCCGATTCGTCGTCCGCAGCGGCAGTCGACACAACCAGTCTCGCGGTCGCTCAAGCC
>CAYZYB010000811.1:0-3172 GCA_964481505.1 uncultured Planctomycetaceae bacterium
TGGTGGAAGTGCCGTCGGCTGTGATTTTGGCTGAAGAATTTGCCCGTGAGGTCGATTTCTTCTCCATCGGTACCAATGATCTTATTCAGTACACCCTTGCGTGTGATCGATCGGACCCTTCGGTTGCAAATTTGTACCGATCAGGCGATCCTTCCATTCTAAGAATGATCCAGACGGTGCTGACAGCGGGCGAACGTCACGACAAAACAGTGACGGTCTGTGGCCAAATGAGTTCAGATCCTCGTTTTGTTCCGCTCCTGCTGGGTTTAGGGCTGCGACGTTTAAGCGCCGCGCCACATTCGATACCACGACTTAAGGAAGTTGTCCGAAACATATCAATTCCGGAAGCCGAGCGTATTGCGGCGCACGCCTGCTCGCTCGATCTTGCACGGGACGTAGAACATTACCTCTTGGGAGAACTTGGGCGAATTTGCCCGGATCTCGTATTTTGAAACACTCCTGGCCCTTGTGGCCGTCTCACGAAACACAAACGAACACGCGTCGCGGAAACCTATCTCAAGCAGTATCGGAATTCGGCCTCAAATGGCCGCGATGCTCAGTCAGAACCATGCTTTCCGTGTAACGACACTTTTGTAGTGTCGATGTCGAAACCAAACAGACGAAAGGAATTTCGCAGACCGAATTTACTGCCCAACAAATGCTGATCATGCCGCGGTTCGAAGACAAAAATTCGGTTGGCGGGTGCCGTGATGGCATTGATGTTTGCAGTCTGCCGATGATCGATTGAGGTTTTCTACAATCCGTCGTAGGCAGGAAGTCTGAATGATTCTGTAGCCTGAAAATCTGTTTTCGGCAACGCTCGGTGTTCGTTCCAAAGAACGAAAGCTGAGTTATGAAAAAAGAAATGCTGATCAACGTATTGCAGCCGGAAGAAAGCCGGATCGCGATTGTTGAAGACGGTATTCTTGAGGAACTTTACGTAGAACGCAGCAGCGCCGAAAACTATGTCGGCAACATCTGCAAGGGCAAGGTGGTTAACATCGAACCCAGCATCCAGGCTGCGTTTGTTGACTTCGGCGTTGGCCGTAACGGTTTTCTTCACGTTAGCGATGTTGAGTATCAGTACTACAAGCATCTGGTGAACGAAAACGAACAGGATGACGACGATGAAGAAGAAGAAGATCGTCGTCCTCGTCGTGGCGGCAATGGTCGACCGCCGAAGCATCTGAACGAACGGAATGCTCGCAATAAACCTCCGATTCAGGAGATTTTCCAGCGCGGCAGTGAGGTGCTTGTTCAGGTCATCAAAGAAGGAATCGGCAATAAAGGTCCGACGCTTTCCACGTACATTTCGATACCTGGCCGTTATCTGGTGCTGATGCCAGGATTGCAGCGGGTTGGCGTGAGTCGCAAGATTACTGACGAACGAGCTCGTCGCAATCTTCGTCAGGCGATGCGAAACATTCAGCCGCCTTCGGGCCTTGGCTTTATTGTGCGAACTGCCGGCGTTGACCGCGAAGAAGAAGATCTTCGACGTGACCTCAACTACCTGCTGCGATTGTGGGAGACGATCGTTGGTAAAATCAAAGACACGCCTGGCCCGGTAAACATCTACGCAGAATCGGACATGATGATCCGCACGATGCGGGATATTTATACCGGCGAAATCGACGCCGTTTGGATCGATGAGGATTCTGCCTACGAGCGCGCTCGGGAATTCATGAAGATCGTGATGCCTAAGCATGTCAGTCGTGTGAAACGGTATGAAGAAAACGAGCCGCTGTTCAGCTACTACGGAATCGAAGATGAGATCGCTCGAATTCAGGACCACAACGTGCCGCTCAAGGGAGGCGGTTCGCTGGTCATCGATCAGACGGAAGCTCTTGTTGCGATCGATGTGAACAGTGGCAACTTTCGAGTCGCCAATGATCCGGAAGAAACGGCTTATCGCATGAATCTGCGAGCGGCCGAAGCGATCGCTCGGCAGATTCGTCTACGAGACCTCGGTGGTGTTATCGTCAACGACTTCATCGATATGCGTGACGAGCGTCATCGTCGCGGTGTGGAGCGAGCTCTGCAGAAAGCCGTGATGCGCGATCGGGCGAGAACTCGTGTGTTAAGAATCAGTCCATTCGGCTTGATCGAAATGACACGACAGCGTATTCGTCCGTCGTTACGCCGCAGCGTTTACGAAGATTGCCCATGCTGCAATGGAGTCGGGCAGGTCAAGACGGCTGAAAGCCTGACGATCGAAGCCATGCGACTGGTCATGAGTGCCGCGAGTAATGAAGACGTTGCCAAGATTGTGATCGAAACTCACGACCGTGTGGCCAACGATTTGAATAACCGCAAACGAAAAGAAATCATCAATCTGGAAGACGACCGAGACGTCGTGGTGTCGATCTCTTCTCGGTCTGATGTCACTCCTGAGCATTTGGATGTGACTTGTGAAGACGATGGTGGTCGCCCGGTTCGAATCAGTGACTGATCGAAACATTTGGTGAGTTGACTGACCGTAGAGCGTGAGACTGGCCGTCGGTTCCTTATCGGCGGAGGCCAAATCGCTGAAAAGTGGGGTATTGGGCGACCAACCCCCTAATTTTCCAGCTGGATGGCTTCCAAAAAACTGAGCGGGAAGTTGCGGAGAGACTCGATTTCCGGCTCGATCTATCCGAATGTTGCGTTATACTCCGCGATTCTTCGGCTGAAGCCAGCCGATATCGCTGCTGCTGTGTCTTCGAAAATTCGGATACGGCGGCACTAATTTCGGCAAATGAATGGCGTTTTGCCGGTAATCTCAGAGTTCCGAGCAGATGCTCAATGAGCGGATTGTCCGCAAATTTTCAGGGTTATTCGACAATGTTTGCAGTCATCGAAGATGGTAGCCGTCAGCACCGGGTTGAAGAAGGCGATTTGCTTTCTGTGGATTTTCGCAGCGATGCCAAAGCTGGTGCGACTTTGAAATTTGAGCAGGTCTTGCTGGCCAACGGTGGTGGAGCCAGCGTTATTGGTGCTCCAGTCATTGATGGCGCGTCAGTCGAAGGCGAAGTCGTCATCGAAGAAGACAAAGGCCCTAAAATTGAGGTTCAGAAGATTCGTCGACGCAAGAATAGTCGTCGACACACGGGCCACCGCCAAAAATACACGCGGGTCAAAATTACTTCGATCACGGTTCCGAATCTGGAAATCGTGAAAGAAAAAGAATCAGAAG
>CAYZYB010000812.1:0-3164 GCA_964481505.1 uncultured Planctomycetaceae bacterium
GACTGAGGAAGCTATCAATGAGGAGTTTGCAGAAGTACGCCGTTTGATGATGCGGGAGCCTCTGGGGGGAGCTAAAGCCTAACAGGGCCGACGATCATTGTCCCGCATTTAAGCTGCAATATACGGCTTCACACGACGAAGAAGGGAACGCCTCCGCATAACGTGCAGGCCAATTTGAAGCGGCGAAAGGCTGGAGCTATGGAAAAGCCCCGAATTGAGATCCGTAGGGCTGTTCTAAGACTTTCCCAGCCGAAGATGATGATCACTTGCTGACTTTGATTCGCTATGTCGGGCGAAATGGCCTGCGGGCGCATCTGAAGTTGCCCAGCATTCTCGCCCTCATCCCGTGGTTTCGCTCGTACCTCGCTCCAACCACGACCACCCGGCCTCCCGTCGTACTAACCGCCTTTCCCTTCCGAGGTCGGCTTTTGCAGGAATTGCTCCGTCTTGACGTCTTCCGCTTTTAGCTGTTTCGTCTGAACAGGCAACCACAGCGAAACGGACGGGATATAAGTGATGCACATCAACGCGGCGATCATCGCAAAGAAGAACGGCAATAGCGGCCTGGTCACTTTGGCAATGGTCGTCTTCCCAACGCCGCAACCAATAAACAGGCAGGTGCCCACCGGCGGCGTACATAATCCGATGCACAAGTTGGCAATCATCATGATGCCAAAGTGAACGGGATGCATTCCCAGTGCCATGACCACCGGCAAAAAGATCGGTGTGAAAATCAAGACCGCCGGAGTCATGTCCATGAACGTTCCCACCATGATCAACAACAGATTGATCACCAGCAGAATGACAAGCGGGTTTTCCGACAGCCCCAGCAATGTCGCGCTGACCGTCTGAGGAATATTGGCCATCGTCATAATCCAGCTCATTCCCGAACTGGCGCCAATCAATAACATGACCACCGCGGTGGTAATACCGGACTCCAGCAAAATGTCGGGCAACTCGCGCAGCTTGATCTCACGGTACAAAATGACAGACAGAAAGAACGAATAAACCACCGCAATCGCCGACGCTTCGGTCGCAGTGAATTTACCAGCGAGAATCCCTCCGATCACAATCACGATCAGCAACAAAGTCAGCGTGGCTCGCGAAAAACTTTTGGCAATCTGTTTCAGGCTTGAACGTTCTTCGCGTTGATACCCTTTTCGAAACGAAATCCAGCCGCAAACCAGCATGATGAACAGACCGGTCAGAATACCGGGAAAGACACCCGCCAGAAAAAGAGCGCCAATCGACGCCCCAGCGCCAGCGGCCACCGAGTACACGATCATGATATTACTTGGCGGGATCAGCATGCCGGTCGTCGCGGCCGTTGTCGTCACCGCAACATTGAAATCGCGGTCATATCCTTTTCGGTTCATCTCGGGAATCATAAAACCGCCCACCGACGAAACCGCCGCCGCCGCCGAACCGGAGATCGAGCCAAACAACATGCACGTCAGCGTGTTCACATAAGCAAGACCACCGGGCAGAAAGCCGACCAGCGTGCCGGCGAAATCGATCAACCGGCGAGCCATCCCGCCACGCCCCATCAGATGGCCTGAGAGAATAAAAAACGGAATCGCGAGCAGGGTAAAACTGTTGACTCCCTTTGCCATGTTCGCGGCGACCACAACCGTCGGATCGCTTCCTTCGGCCAGCACGGCCACAAAAGTTGCCAAAGCAATGGCGACCGCAATCGGAACCTCCATCACCAACAACAAGGCAAACACAACGACAAGAATAAGTGCGATCGATCCCATGGCTAGGCTCCCTCCTGATCCGTGGTGGCCACTTCATCAGTCCGCGGCGGATTGTCGACCGCATCGCCGCGGCGAATCGCGGCCAGAGTCTCCAGTCCACTTTCCAATGTGTACAAAATGACAAAGACTCCGGCGATAGGCAGGGCCAGATAGACGTGCCCCATTTTCCAGCCAAGCACTGGAGTGGTCTGTTCCATCGCCAGCGTATTGGAGACGACACGCATGCCGCCAACGACCAGCACGGCAATCGCGAAAAACAACACCACGAGATGAACCACCATGCGCGACCATTGGCCGGCACTTTTATCAAGCTTGCCCACGAAATAGTCGACACCAAGATGACTTTGCCGACCAAAAGCAACGGCGCCACCGAGTAACGAAACCCAGATCAACAGGAACTTTGCAAGTTCTTCGGTCCATTGAGCCTGACCGGTGGGCAACCAGGCCCAGATTCCGGTCGTTGAACCGCCCGAGTACTCGACCACGAAATCGCCGGAAGTACGGGTCATCACACCCCAAACAACGCTTCCAACAAGCGCCGCGACAGCGAGTATCAACGCAATTTCCAGAACACGAGTCATCCCGGTCTTCAGCAAATTCACGGTGCGCAACATTAGCGAACCTCCAAAATCTGCTTGGCGATCGCGCGAGTTTCTTCGTCCTCGATGGCGTCAAACATGGGAGCCACTTTGGCCGCGAAAGCCGCCGTGTTGACTTCGTAAATCGTGACATCGGCCTGCCGCGCTTCCTCCAGCGATTCCTGAGTTTTTTCTTCCCATAGTTTTCGCTGGAACGTCGTCGAGTCGTTGGCTGCCTGCGCGACCCACTTTTGAACTTGAGGATCAAGGTTGTCCCAAACCTTGGTACTCATCATCAGGATATCGGGAACTCGCGTGTGACCGTCCAGCGAGAAATGTTTGCAAACCTCGCTATGTTTGCTGGACGTAAAACTGGGCGGATTGTTCTCGGCACCGTCCACAATTCCCTGCGAGAGGGCCGAGTAAAGTTCACCGAAGGAAATCGGCGTGGGCGAACCCCCCATGGCCTTCACCATCTCGACCGCCGTTCTGGAATTCATGACACGAATCTTCATGCCTTTCAAATCGTCCGGCGTCTTGATCGGTTTGTCTTTGGTGTAAAAGTTACGACTGCCGGCGTCGTAATAACAAAGCCCGCGTAGAAATTTACTTTCGCCTGACTCCAACAACTTTTTGCCGATCTCTCCTTCGAGCACTGTCCAGTAGTGATCGGAGTCACGAAACAGATACGGCATGCTGTAAACGGACATGATCGGAATGAAGTTCTCAATCGCCGCCGCTGATGTCTTCGTCATCGCGAGTGAGCCATCCTGAAGTTGCTCAATGCACTGATTTTCATTTCCCAACACGGAGCTGGGGTAAATGTCGA
>CAYZYB010000813.1:0-3161 GCA_964481505.1 uncultured Planctomycetaceae bacterium
GTTATTGAGTGAATCAGAAGCCTATGATCTGCAGCGAATAGATAGTGTGCCGGAGAAGACGACGTCACCGGTGTTGTTCATAGTCCAAAAGCGAAGGACACAAGATGAAGAATCATCGAAGCAGATTAAATAGAGTTCTTACCGCTATAAGTTGGCAGCAGACTATTCTGACTGTTCTGTTGGGCCTTAGCGTGACGTCGGTACTGACAGCGGCCAGACCAAACGTGTTGGTAATCCTTACTGATGATCAGGGTTGGGGAGATTTGTCGCTAAATGGCAACACGAACCTAAATACACCGAATATAGATAAGCTGGCGGCAGACGGAGCGAGTTTTGAACGCTTCTATGTCTGTCCCGTTTGTTCGCCTACGCGAGCGGAATTCCTCACGGGCCGCTACCACCCCCGCGGAGGCGTGTACAGTACGTCAGCAGGTGGTGAACGTCTTGACCTGGACGAAAAGACGATAGCAGAGACTTTCAAAGGAGGTGGCTATCGTACAGCAGCGTTCGGAAAATGGCACAACGGTATGCAGTATCCGTATCACCCGAACGGTCGAGGGTTCGACGAATTCTACGGATTCTGTTCTGGCCACTGGGGTAATTATTGGAATCCCATGCTGGAGCACAACGGCCAGATCGTTCAGGGAAAAGGCTTCATTATCGATGACCTGACCGATCACGCGATCGAAGTGATCAACGAGGATAGTGACAAACCGTTTTTCGTCTATTTGCCTTACAACACACCTCATTCTCCAATGCAGGTGCCGGATCGATGGTGGAATAAGTTCAAAGACTTTGAACCGAAACTCCGCAATCGCGAACCGAAGAAAGAAAATCTACCGCATTTGCGGTCGGCATTGGCGATGTGTGAAAACATCGATTGGAATGTAGGTAGGCTCATGGAAACGCTGGAAAAGAGTGGAAAACAGGACAATACGATCGTGGTCTATTTTTGTGACAATGGTCCAAACGGAACTCGCTGGAATGGTGACATGAAAGGGAAGAAGGGTTCGACGGACGAAGGCGGAGTCCGTTCACCATGCCTCGTTAGATGGTCCAGTCGGATTCCAGCCGGGAAGAAAATCAGCATCAACGGAGCAGCGATCGACCTTCATCCAACACTGGCGGCACTTGCTGGCATTCGCACAGTAAACAACAAGCCGTTTGACGGAGTGAATATAGCTCAGAGTCTGATAGGAGCTGAACCAAAGACGGACGACCGCACGATCGTGTCATTTTGGAAGGGCAGAATAAGTGCGAAGACCGGCCCCTATCGAATGGACGGCAAAGGAGCCTTGTTCAATCTGGATGAAGATCCCGGTCAGCGGCACAACATCGCCGATCGACGTGGATTGGTCGCAGGTAAGCTCTCAGCAGCCATAAAAGAGTATCGGGAAAACATCGTCCCCGGTTACGACAGGGACGAACGTCCATTTGTGATCGCTCATCCGGATTATGCGAACACGCAAATACCAGCTAGAGACGGGATCGCCCATGGTGGAATAAAGCGGTCGAACAAATTTCCCAACAGCTCGTTCTTCACCAACTGGACGAGTGCAGAAGACAGTATCACATGGGATGCTGAAGTGTTGGCGGATGGAACCTATGAGGTAGAAATCTACTACACCTGTCCGGAAGGTGATCAGGGATCTACAGTCGAACTGACATTCAACAACAGTAGCCTGCCATTCACGATCAGTGAAGCTCATCCGTCCGAACTGGTAGGTGCCGCGGAAGATCATTTTACGCGAGCGGAATCGTACGAACAGAACTGGACCAGTATGACGGCAGGTGACATAGAACTGACGGCGGGCAAAGGTACGCTGAAGTTGCAGGCAACAAAATTAGCCGGCAACAAGGTGATGGACTTTCGTTTGATGATGCTTCGACGAAAATAGAACGTTGAATGCAGCCATCAACACACCACAATTTACGACCCCACAGAGAAGCAAATGAAAATCACCCGCATCGCGGCCTATCAGATCGATCTACCACTTCACGAGGGCAGCTATAAGTGGTCTGGCGGCAAATCAGTCGACGTTTTCGACAGTACGATTATACGGGTTGAAACGGATACAGGGATCGCCGGACACGGCGAAGTTTGCCCGCTGGGACCGTTCTATTTGCCCGCATACGCTGGTGGAGTGCGAGCAGGGATCGCTGAATTGGCTCCGTTGCTGTTGGGCAAAGATCCGATAGGTATCGGCAGTCTGAATAACTTCATGGACAAAGCTATGAAGGGGCATGCGTACGTAAAGTCGGGTATCGACATCGCGTGCTGGGATATACTTGGTCAGGAATCCGGCCTCCCCGTTTGCGAACTTCTCGGTGGTCGGTACGAAGACGATTTCGTGTTGTATCGAGCGATTTCTCAACAGCCGCCCGAACAAATGGCGAAGAATGTCGAGAGCTATCGCAACGAAGGATACCGTCGCTTTCAGTTAAAAGTCGGCGGCAACGCTGACGAAGACATCGAACGTATTCGAGCCGTTCGAAAGATACTCGAACCCGGTGATAAACTCGTAGCCGATGCCAACACCGGTTGGTTGATGCACGAAGCGGCTCGCGTTGTTCGAGCAGTCAAGGACGTGGATGTGTATATCGAACAGCCGTGTTTGTCTTACAACGAGTGTTTGTCGATTCGCCGTCGAACGGATCATCCGTTTGTGATGGACGAACACATCGATGGCATGGACATTCTGATGAAGACTCACAACGATCAGGCGGCTGACGTGGTCAACATCAAGATCAGCAAGTTCGGCGGCCTGACCAAAGCCAGACAGGCGCGAGACCTCTGTTTGTCGCTCGGCATCGCCATGACACTGGAAGACAGCTGGGGCGGCGACATCACCACAGCGGCCATCGCAGCGTTGGCTCACAGCACGCCGCCCGAGTTTCTGTTTACAAGCACCGACTTCAACAGCTACGTCACGGTTAGTAACGCCGAAGGTGCGCCCCAGCGTCAAAACGGCCGCATGTCAGCCAGCACAGAGCCCGGACTCGGCATTCAACCGAGATTCGAATTACTTGGTGAACCGCTGGTCGATATCAAGGCTTAGCTCTCAGGCTGCCTTACCACCAGATCGTCTGTGGAAAGAACTTTGCGACAAGTTCCAGATAGTACGGAGTCAACTGTTCGACATCCGGTGGGACTTCGGACT
>CAYZYB010000814.1:0-3150 GCA_964481505.1 uncultured Planctomycetaceae bacterium
GCTTCCGGCGTCAGTCGGAAGTCCGTCTCGGAAGACGTATCCAGGTATTTCACGTTTGAGCGAACTCGTAGTGACAGTGCGTTCACCAGCCCCGGAAATACGGGAGTTGGAATCAGGATGCTGTCACCTTCGTCGAGCAGCGCGATTGCGAGGGCTTCGAGGAGACTGATGATTCCGTTGCCAAGAACGATGTCGTCGGCAGACACCGATGTCTTCCGGGTTGGATTGGGGTGAGAGATGTGCGAGAGATAGTCAGCAACGCAGCGACGGCAGGATTCGGTTCCCGAAAAGGACTGGTAGTGGCTGTCATCATGCTTGTGATCGACAGTGGCCAGCCGCTCCTTCAAAGCATCAGGGTGAAGAAAGTTCTGAGCCGATCCAAAGTTGACGAACCCGTCGGGATTATCAGGAGCGAAGAGGTTGCTTTCGCATTCAAAGTGAGCCGCGACGAAGTCGAATCCCGGTTTGCGTCCGGCCAGTTGTTGAGTGAAGCGAGAAGACATGGTGGCCTGCCTGATTGTTGGGGCTGATCGTCGTGGTCACGTGAATCTGCTTACAGGTGCAGACCACATTCCTGTTTCTTGCCGCGGAAACGTGTGTCGCGTGCATTTTCGTCTTCGGCCGACATCGGGCGACTCGAATGAGCATCGCCGACGGTGGCGTAGCCTTTTTCGAATAGCGGATGTTGCGGAAGTCCGTGCTTTTCCATGTAGGCGTACGTATCCCGGTTGGTCCATTCGAGAATCGGGTAGATGCGGTAACGTGATCCTTTTCGTTTGATTGGCGGAAGACTCTTTCGATGTTCCGTTTGTTGTGACCGCAGCCCGGAAATCCAGCCGCGAACATTCAGTTCGTCGAGAGCTCGCTGCATGGGTTCGACTTTGCGAATCTGGTCATACAGGTTCAGGTCTTCAACGTTGTCTCTTTCCCAAAGTCGCCCGTGCTGCTTTTCCATTTCGGCCGGCGAGAGCGGCGATTCGTAAACATGCAGGTTCAGGTTTAGCTTTTTAGCGAGCGTCGTTGCATAGGCGTAGGTTTCATCCGGCAGGTAGCCAGTGTCGACCCAAATGACTTTCAGATCGGGAATGACCTGCGTCGCCAAATGAAGTGTGACAGCCGATTGAATTCCGAAGCTGGTGCTCATTGCCAGTTGATCACCAAACTCAGCATGAGCCCAGCGAAGTAGCTGTTGCGGGCTGAGTCCCGAAAACTGAGTTTCCATCGAGTCCGTGATTGTGCCTTCGAGTGTCTGAAACATGATTCTATCCTGGGGCGTGATGTCTGATTCGGCTGAGCATTGTGTGCTGCTATGAATCAGACGTCTCGAAGCTGCGTGCTCTTACAGAAAAATGCGGAAATGGTCGGTTGGGGCCGAACACCAGTGTGCTGGTGACGTTGCTGGCAGCAACGAATAAGGAACAGCCCTGAAACGACTTCCCGTTCTCTCGTCAGCGCTGGCCTGTTCTTTTTTGACAGGATTTACAGGATGAACATGATCATTTTCATCCTGTCAATCCTGTCTGATTTATTGAGCAATCGTAGCGTCATCTTCGTGAAAGCTCGGCGGCATCCCATTCTAACGACAGGGAACCATTGCAGATTCAGGATTCTACCTCAGGGCAATTCCTAAGTGGCCGGTGTTGCCGGGTTGGCGGACAGCACCATTCGAGTGTTTGGTGTCCGGACCGGAACGCCGGACGAGCGTTTTCAGTCGTCCAGAATCTGCGTGCCATGGGCGTAGGCACCGCCCGCACGAATAGCGGCAGCCACCAACGTCATTTCAGCGATTTCTTCCTGAGTCGCTCCCGCTTTTCTGGCGTTTTCACGATGTACTTCGAGGCAGTACCAGCACTGAGTCGTCAGCGCGACGCCAAGCGCGATCAGTTCCTTGTACTTTTTCGGAATCGCGCCATCCGCAAACGCGGCATTGTTGAACTTCTGAAAGTGTTCCCAGGTGTCATTGGCGGCGAGGTTGAGCTTGTCGAGACGTTTCAGGTCATCCATTGACTGAGGCATGATGATTTTTCTTTGTTAGTGGTCAGGTAAAAAGAGGTTGTTAGACGTCGAATACAACTCGGTGTTCACGATGATTGCTGCAAATTCGGTCGTTCATCGCGCAACGACCTGCGTCGTTTTTGGAGCATCGCGGACGGCGTTCACAAAGGGTTCGGGCGAGGTGAAGACACCGTCCAGCACGATCGGTTGGGCGGGATTCTCCGGGTGAAAAACCGCGTAGAACGGAATGGAAGCTGCCGAATTTCCAAGCTGTCGAAGCAACTCGTCGGCAGCTGGATTCGGCTGAGTCTTGTCAGCTCGAAGGGAGATCACATTGTTATCTCGCAACGCATCGGCGAGTTCCGACGAGTTGACCGCGGCAGCTTCGTTGGCCTTGCAGGTCAGGCACCAGTCGGCGGTGAAGTCGACGAACACCGGGCGACCGCTTGCGATGGCAGATTCCAGGCGTTCAGGAGAATAGTCCTGCCAGGCAATACCGTCTTCAGTGTCAGGCGAGCCTGATGATTTCACGTTGAAGTGTTGTGCTGCATATCGCTCTGCCGCTCGTGCAAATCGTTCCTCCATGATGCCTTCCAGCCAACCAAATGACAGCAACATCGTCATCATCACGATTCCGGCTGCGATACCCCACGCGCGGAGTTTTTCGACCTTTGAGGCGGCATGAGATGTCTGTCCCGCCATCCAAACCGCCCCTGCCACGCCGAGCAGCAACAGAACTGTTGGGACGACAGAAGCGATGGCAAGGAAACTCAGCAGATAAACCACTGTTCCCAGCATGACGAAGCCCATCACATATTTGAACGTGATCATCCAGTGACCGGGCTTGGGCAGGAAGCGAATCAGGGAAGGAAACGCACCGATCACCAGATACGGGCTGGCCATACCGAGGCCGACCGTCACAAACACTGCGTAGGTAAAAATCGCCGACTGAGTCACAGCCCAAGCCAACGCTGCTCCCAGGAATGGGCCGCTGCACGGCGTTGCCAGCAAGGTGCTGAGAATCCCTTTGGAGAATGCTCCGGCGTAGCCTTCCTGCGGAGCTTTCCCGTCGGCCATGGACACGAATCCCGGCAGAGGAATCTCCCAGACTCCCAGAAAGCTGAGGCCGAAAGCAAACACAACTGCGATCAGAGT
>CAYZYB010000815.1:0-3142 GCA_964481505.1 uncultured Planctomycetaceae bacterium
CAGTGGAATGTTGCGTCCAGGAAACCGTATCGACCTGCTTCTGTCGTACAAGGTGAAGGATCCGGATACAAGACTTCAGGTACAAAAGGTGAAACCACTTCTTGAGTACATCGAAGTCTTCGCTGTTGAGAGTCAGGTTTACGGAGTCAGCAGTGGAGCTGGCGATAACGCCAAGGCACGAAACATTTCATTGCTGGTCGATCCTGATCAGGCACTACTACTGAAGATTGCTCAGGACAAAGGAAAACTCTCTACTGTCCTGCGATCAAACGAAGACAAAGAAGAACTGACAACTGCTGAGGTATCAGAGGATATTCTAAACGGGGCAGTGAAGAATGAATTGAACGACACTTCAACTGTTGGAGCCTTCGATCACCTGATCGATCCTGACAGCGGTCCGTTCGCATTGCCGGAACCGGAAGAACCAGACGACATACAACAGCTACTATCTGAGGTCAACGTTATAGATGAAGACGAAGAAAGAGAACCGGAATTCTGGACGATGACCATCCACCAGGGTGGAAGTCGGCGGCGAGAACGAGTGAACCTGGATTCAGAGGATCCGTTGTATGAGCCAGATTATGGCCCACCAGGATCGGGACCAGTGAGAGGCTATGAGCCACCGGCTTCAGGAGGGCCTCCTTCAAGCGGTATTCCGGAATTGCCAGGTGGAGTAGATATTGATTTTGGAGAAGGTGGCTTCGAAGAAGCGGCCAATGGTTTAGTTGATCAACTTTCGTTCAATTAGACCACTGTTTGAAACAGTTTTTCTTGGAGTCGCCGATCGTCGGTCGCTGTAAGAAAACAAGAATCGCGCGGAGCGCGTTATGAGTTGGGGATGCGTCCTCGAGCCTTGCTGGTTCGGGGTCGCTCTTCACCATTTGTGGAGTGCAAGGATGCTGAAGACTTTCACAACTTTCGCTGCGGCATTGTTCATTGCCGCATCTGCTGCCATCACGATGGCTCAGGTAGCTGACTCTGACGCTGGTAGCTCACCAGTTTATAAGCTGCAGCCGGGCGGCAATCGTGTGGACATCTAGCAGAAGTTCACAACGATTCTGGAACATCAGCAGCGCATTAAAACGGTTCTCGGATTCGACGAACAGGTCATCCAGATCGAACCCATCGACGGGCATCCCAATCAAATCACCGTCTATGCTTTAGAAACGGGCATCACGTCGATCGACATTATCGACGAGCTGGGAAATTACACATCCGTTGAAGTGCTGGTACGTGGAGACGTTCGCCATCTGGAAAACTATCTGAAACGGCTGTTCCCTAACGATGCGATTCACGTCGAAGAAATCAAAGGCGCCGTGCGACTCAGCGGACACGTAACGCGACCGCAGAATATCAATCACATTGTTAAGATTGCTGAGCAGTTCTTTCCAACGGTGATGAATCACATGGAATCCGGCGGCGTCCAGCAGGTGATGCTGAAAGCCACCATCATGGAAGTCAACCGCTCAAAGCTGCGGAGGATGGGAATGAACTTTGGCCTCTCTGCGGCTGACGGATTCCTTAACAGCACACCAGGTCCGATCACGCCGATCACAGGTTTGGTTGCTACTGCCGGAACACCAAGTCAGGTGTCATTCAGCGGCTTCAACAACACAAGCGTTTCGTTCGGTTTCGTGAATCCGAGTTCCGTCTTTCAGGGATTCGTGGATGCGTTGCAGACAGAAGGCCTGTTGAAGGTCCATGCGACACCAATTCTGACGACTTACAACGGCCAGCCGGCAGAATTACTCAACGGTGGAGAAGCTCCGGTAATCGTTCCCGCCGGTTTGGGCAACGTGGCAATCGAATTCAAACCTTTCGGTACGATCATGAATGCCGTGCCGCATATTCTGGGCAACGGTCGACTCAAGCTACAGATCGACGCGTCGGTTGTGGAGCGAGACTTCGCGAACTCAGTTACGGTCGACGGCATCACGGTGCCTTCGTTCACCGTTCGAAAAGTGAACACAGGCGTCGAAATGAATTTTGGCGAAACACTTGTGATCGGTGGCCTCGTACAGAAGCGGGAGACGGCGGCCACCGCCAAGTTGCCTCTTTTTGGTGAACTTCCGTGGATCGGCGCGGCGTTTGGCAGCAAGTCCTACACTGAGGCGGAAACCGAATTGTTGATTCTGGTCACTCCAAGCTACGGTGGTGCCATGAGTGCCGAACAGGTTCCCGCTGGCGGACCCGGATTGTTTTCAGACACTGTCACGGCGACCGAGCTTTATGGTCTGGGCATGATTGAAGTGCCAAAATCCGGACCGGAATGTAGTGCGATCTTCAACTGCTCCGAATGTGGCAGCAACGGCAACTGCAATTGCAGAAACGGTCGCGGGTCACGGCGAGCTGGCCGTTACGGATACGGGCAAGGCAGTGGTGCGGGCTGCACCCCGGAAACAGGGCAGCCAATGATGATCATGCCAGGCAACAACATTGGCGCCGAACCGGCACCGATCCCGATGAGCGATATTCTGCTTCCGCAGGCCGCATTAGGCGACGCGGCAGAAGCTGCTCCGGGCGGCAGCTCTGTCAAACAGATCAACGGTGAAAAATCAGGTGCAGTGAAAACAAAAAATGCCGGGTATTCGACCAGTCGTCGCCCCGGACTCATCACGCCATTCCTTCGGTAGCCAGAGCGTTTTCTGAAGAGAGCATCAGGCACTGAATGGTTGATGTTTCAAACAAAGGGTAAACATGAAAAGTGTACTTCGAATCGCGACCGTCGATCCCAATGAGGACACACGGAACTCACTGAAATCGCTCCTCCTTGGGATCGACACGGTGTGGCTGGAGGCGGAATGCTCGCGCTATGAGTTCTTCATGGACGTGATTCAGCAAACGAAGCCCGACATCGCTTTGGTGAACGTTGACAGTGGCCCCGAAAAGGCGGTTGAAGTCATCGCAGAAATCACCAGCGCCGCGCCACAATGCGCAGTCCTTGTGATCAGTGATTCGCAGGAAGGCAGCCTGATTCTTCAGGTCATGCGGTCGGGAGCCCGAGAGTTCTTAAACCTGCCGCTGCAGTTGGACGATTTCATTGCAGCCCTGGACAGAATTCGCGGAAGCCTCGGTGGCGGCGAAGGAGAAGGCGGCGGCAACAATGGACAAATCATTACAGTCGTTGGTGTCGGTGGTGGTG
>CAYZYB010000816.1:0-3132 GCA_964481505.1 uncultured Planctomycetaceae bacterium
GATCGATGAAGTCCTGAACAGTGGCAATCGCGTCGATGTACGGTTCGACATCTGCACCACCAAACATTTCCGCAAGATCCAACCACGTAACATGCCCGATGATGTCCGAAACGACTGGCACACGACTGTGAATCGCATCAATGATCGGCTGGACAGGATCAGTGACTTCTTTAACCTGTTCTGCCAGTGGCTTCACGAAGTTCGTGATGAACTCGCCCAGGTTTAAACCGACATCATTGAACGCCACGGTCGGCGTTCCGATGGACGTTGTTTCCGCCGCGTCTGCTCCCAGTCCACGCGTGTAACTCCAGTCAACATCAAGGTCCGTGCGGATGCGAGGAAAATTGGCACTGCCGTTGAAGCTGGAAACCAGGTCCAGGCTGACGTCCACTTCTGCGTTCAGCGTCGCGCCAATGATTTCGTCTGACCGAGCACTACGGAACTCGCTGAAGGTCAGGTTGGAGTTGTCATCGCCGTCGTCGAGATCTCGAATGTCGATTGCAAAGCTGGCTGTTGCGTGAGTCGGCGCGTCGGCGTTGTCGGTGACATCCACCTGCAGAAAGCCCACTTGTCCTTTTGCGGCGAAGTCCGGCAGGGTGGCTGTGACGACAAGTTCAATTTCGCTGTCGTCCGATGTGTCGACGTACACTCCGTCGTCTGTGTTGATTCCAATCGCCAGATCGAAATCAAAGTCAGCTTGAAGTTGAACGCCACCGTCAACTTCCAGCCCGATGCCCGGCAGGCCCAGATCGAAGGCGATCTTGTCGTCCAGAACCGTGCTGAAGCCCATTGGAAGTTCAAACTTCACATCGTGAAGAGCTCCCAGCGGACCGACTTCGGTCGTCACTTTGACGTCGTCGATCGAAACCACGTCGTCGCCGTTACCATCTTTCAGGAAGTTCGCACCATCCGGCCCCAACGCACTGAAGAACACAGCTCTGATCATGTCCAGAGTGGGGTTGCCGTCGTCGCCCGTGACAAAACTGTCAGCAACGTTGTCGCGAATTTGTTCCAGATAGTACGCCTGGCTGCCGAGGGCATCGCCGATGAGCGGGATGTCGACGCCCAGTACTTCCCCGCGCATTGCGTCGATGATGACGTCGAACACGCCTTCCCAACCGCCAACCAATGCCAGCATGTTGGCACCCAGATCCAGCTTGTTGAGATCAAACGAAGGAATGCTGGCTGTGTAGACCGGCTGGTCTCCGTGAGTCACCGAGACTCCACCAGCATCAGTCGCTGTCGATGAAAAACCGGTTGCGTCGTCGCGATATTCGTTCAACAACGGCAGATCCGACTTCAGCTCAAAGCTTCCCAATGGGTTCGCCGGCGTTGGGAAGAAGGCAGGCAGGTCGGCGAACGCAAACGCAGTGATTCCATTTTCCGCAATCGCGTTGCCGTCTTGTTTTGCTTCCGCAACGGTGACTCTTCCATCGTCGCCGCCTCCGATGATGTGAACGCCGTACATTGCAGGACTGACATTCTGCATGTCGAAATCGGAAGAGAACGGATCGCTACCGGTGATGGCCAGAGTTCCGCCATCGATGCTCGCCCCAAACGGACCCACCGACGCGTTGAAGCTGATCTGCTCCGCGGTCGCAGTGAGATCTGTCGTCAGCCGTGTGCCGTTTTGCGTCTTGTCGTAGATGAAGGTCTGGCCCCTGTTATCGCCAGTCAACTGCAAGCCGACGGACAGACGCAACGTGGCTCCGACATCGACGGTGATCAGCGCTTCGCCCGAGGAATCAATGAGGTTCGGCAGGTCGAGCCCCAATTCTCGGAGGTCGAAATCGATCGGCACCTGCAGACCGGGAGTGAACGGATCCGCATCCAGATCGCGAACCGAATCAAGGTTTGCCGCCGAGAACGAAACATCAATATCCAGCCGCAGCGCGACGTCGCCGACCTGCGAATCGCTGCCTTCAGCAACGTCTGATCGATCGAGGCTCAGCGTCACCTTCGGTTGGACGGGGCTGGCTTCCGTGGAATTCAATTGCAATGCATCAGCGATGATTCCTTCAACGTTTTGCAGCGGACCAGACAGATGCGGCTTCAACTTTGGCGTGAGTTTCAGCAGTTCCTTTTCAACGTTGACCAGTTCCCCGACGCTCTTCTTGATCAGTGGCAGATCTTTCTTCAGCACGCCAAGATCACCAATGATTCGAGCGGCGTCGTCCAGCAGATTCGAGAGGTCCTGCAAATCAACAGCCGCGACTTCCTGCAATTCGCGAGCATCGCTGATCGTCAACGCGACCTGAGGACCGTTGGAAGCGTAGGCCCCCAGTTCGGTTCCGGCTGACACAATCACCGTTCCGTCGGCTCGAGAATTGTCATGAGCTACGCGGTCCGCCAGGCTGCCAGCGACATCGATTCCCCAATGCAGATCGACGTGACTTTCAACCGTTGACGTCGCGGGCGAAGCATCACCGGACAGATCCTGAACGAGATCCGCAGCAGAATGACTGCCGGTACCAAACGTCACGTGTTGAGCGAACTCGCCTTCCACGGCTGAGTCGTCGCCTTCTTTGTCCAACAGAATACTGATAGCGCCGAGTCGCCCGGTTGCGTCGATGGTTTGAGCTTCAAGATGCACTTTCGGAGCGATGGAAATTCCGGAAAGTTGCACGTGGTCGGCCACTGTCAGCCCGTGAAGGGCCGCTCCGCTGATTGTGGTTTGTTCGTTTTCTGCCGTGTTGGTGTCGTCTTCAGCGAGCGCCGTTCCTGTTAGTCCAAGACTGAACCCCGACAGCGATCCGTTGATTGCTGCGACGCTCAGCAACGTGCTTCCTGCTGTATGGTCTTCTATCTGAAACCGCAGTTTGTCGGCGGCGATAGACAACGTCACCTTTCGCCCGCCCGCGCCGCTGCCTCCTGTGTTCGCTGCGTTGTTGTTGAAGGCGTCGAGGACATTTTGCACCGTCGTGGCATTGTCGAAGTTGACTTCAAACGTGGTGCCATCCTTCAACGTGACTTGAATGTCCGTCTGACCGTCGGCATTTGGGTTACCGTCTGTGTCTCGATTCAGAAGCACGCCCTGCCCAGCGTTGAGTGCCGCTAAAGTCGTCGACGGCAGCAGTTCGAATGATCCACTGATCGGTGTGAGGCCCACCTGGATTTCGCCAGTGGTCACGA
>CAYZYB010000817.1:0-3126 GCA_964481505.1 uncultured Planctomycetaceae bacterium
GATCTTTGTCGTTGGAAAGGTCCTTGACCAGTTTGGCGATCACGTTATTGGGATCATCTAAAGCTGTCCCCACAGTTGGGCCGCCGATTAACGCCATGATCGGCCCGAGTTGCAAATCGGCGGATCGCTCACATTCACAAGCACTTTCACGGACCGGCCGACCGAGATTCGCGAGAAAGCCGTCCGGCAATTTGACACCTGCATCCGGAATCGCGGCCGCTCGAGTTCCCGCGGGAACACCCGGTATCTTTGTTTCTGAACCTACCACACGGTGAATCGCGTCGTACAGAACTTCCGCCGGAAGTCGCCGAGCAATCGCGTGCGAGTAATTCGAGGAATCGTCTTCGTTCCACTTGTTTGTTTCGAGTGATAGCTGGTAAACGCGCGACTTGCAGATTAACTGCAACACGTGACGAACGTTGAAGTCGCTCTTGACGAATTCCTCTGTCAGGTAATCCAGCAGCATTGGGTTCGTCGGCGGATTTCCCGCTCGAAGGTCGTCGATTGGTTCACGAATGCCGACACCCAGCAGGTAGCCCCACAGGCGGTTGACATAACTTTTCGCAAAGTACTCGTTATCCGGAGAAGTGATCCACGATGCCAGTTGCTGCCGCCGGTTTGCAGCTTCAGGTGCTTCGTGTTTGCATTCGAACGGGAAGACTGGAGGTGTGACAGATCCTGTTCGGTCGTGCGTGACTTCGCCCTCCTTTTTCTCAAACACCACCTCATAGAACGGCTTCGCTCCTTCGACGGCCGTGCCGCCGATCTTCCGCTTGCCACTCGCCGGGTCTGCTTTCAGACCAACGCGAGCAAAATAGGCAGCCGTCTGGTAGTACTGATCCTGAGTCCATTTTTCGAACGGATGGTCGTGGCATTTGTTGCAGTTGAATCGAACACCGAGGAACAGGTGCGTCGTGTTCTCCATGATGTCGACGGGATCCCGCAGAATTTTGTAGTACGACGAAGCAGGATTGTCTTTGTTTGAACCATCGGCCGTGATCACTTTGTGAACGAATTTATCGTACGGCGTGTTTGCTTCTACTTCTGCACGAATCCAGTCGCGGAAAGACTTCGATCCCTCCGGTCCAAGGAACTTACGATTTACCTGTAGCAGATCTGCCCACTTGTTCGTCCAGTATTCCACAAAGTCGGTACTACCAATCAGCGTGTCAACGACGGCCGCTCTTTTTGTGCGGCTGTCGGTTTCATCAGCAAGGAAGGTTCGGACCTGTTCCACCGTGGGTGGTAATCCTGTCAGGTCGAGATGAACGCGTCGAAGGTATTCGGCGTCGGTGCAGAGTCCGGACGGCTCGATTTTCAAACGCTGCCATTTGGCTGCGACAAATCTGTCGATGTCGCTCCAGCTTTCGGGCTCCTTCCACTTGAAACCGTCGCGGTTGCCCATCACGGTGAGAGTCGTCGCTGCATAAGATCCTTCGAAACGCGCCAGGATCGGTGCTTCACCGCGGCGCACGGCAGTCATCAGTCCCCATCGATTAGTAACGGCGATTTCCGTGTCGCCGCTGTCAATGAAGGCTTCACGAGTCACATCCTGCGCGGAGCCATCTGAGTAGGTGGCAACGATTCGAACCTGTTGAGTGGAATCGATCCGCTGGATGATGGGATTCTGTGGAGAAATCGAAATCGAAACGACACGCGGTTTCGACTGATTCATAGTCGCTCCGGCAGCAACCCAGCTGCGAACGATTTCGTAGTAATTTGTGTCAGAAGCAAACAGTTGCCCGCCGACGTGCGGAACGGCGCCGGTGGCCTTGAGCAGCATCAGGCTGTCCTGAGGCGACGCGGTATTGGTCCGGCGTGCTGCGAGGTCATCAGTGAAGGCGCGAATATCAAAAATCGGGTCGTAGCCTCGAAGCGAAAGCTTGAAACCATTTTTGCCTTTGGCAGAACCGTGGCAGGTTCCCTGATTGCACCCAACGCGCGTCAGAACAGGGTTCACGTGTTTTACAAAATCGGCCACGAACGGCTGGCCAACGCCGGTCACCTTTACGCCAACGTCAATGCTCTTGCCCGCAAGGCTGACAACCAACCTGGCTTCACCGTCGGCTTTCGCCTTCACGAATCCAGCTTCACTGATGTCCAGAACAGCGCCGTCGTGCTGTAGCTTCACATTGCGAGTCACATCGACGATGTTGCCGTTTTCCAGAGTCGCGCTGATCAGCAACTGGGTGTAATCAAAGGCGTGCTTGAGCTCAATCTTTGCAGGCTCAACCTTTAACGACTTTACCTTCGCCCCCTTCGGCAGCTTGTTGGGTCTCACGACCGGCGTGTCGCTCCACTTGAGATCGGCGACAGCGACAGCTTTGGCTTTCCCGCCAGACTCGTTAACAGGAGCCGCAGCAAATGTTGTAATCGGCTTGCCGGTTTCTGTGTCGAAAAGGCGAACGGTGCCATCGCCACCCGCCGCGGCAACCTGACGATTGTTCGGGTGAAAGGCCACGGCATACAGCGGGCTTTCGTCGATCTTTACCTGAGCGACTCGTTTGATGCCTTTCGAGCGGTAAGCGTCCAGCTTCTTTTGCTCATCCGGGTTTCGATCTCGCAACCGTTTGGCAGAAACGGCCTTCAAATCTTTTGGAAACGTGGGATCGAACTCGTAGCTGTAAACGGCCAGTTCGCCTTTGCCGTTCAGAGAACTCACAGCCGCGATTCGTTTGCCATCTCGACTGACAGAGACACCAAAAACACGCCCAACCATTGGCTGCAGAGTCTTGATCAGATTGGAGTCGTCGCCGATCTTTCGAGCGGTGATGCGAAATACGCGGTAAATCTTTGGCACGCCGTCGGATCCGCCGACCAGAACTTCATCTCGCTCCGGGTGACGCGCGATCGCGTTAATTCCGCCTTTTAGGGCGCCGGGGGTAATCGAAGTGACGTTGTCGATAAAACGATTGGTGGAGACTTCGGTCAGTTTCACCGTCATGTCGCGAGCAACAGAAAGCACGTGCGGGCTTTCGTTTTCAACAGTGAAGACAGTGTCGCGAACCCAGTCGCTGTGAGCGCCCTGGAAAAGTACCTGCTCCCCCGTCTTTGCATCGATAGCCCGCACCGAGTTGTCGGAGCAGCCGAACGCAATGAGCTCTCCGTCGGCCGACCAACTCGCTC
>CAYZYB010000818.1:0-3126 GCA_964481505.1 uncultured Planctomycetaceae bacterium
GGCCAATCCGTTTTCGGCGATTGTATCGAGCTGCGCGATAGCTCGTAGCAGCGAGGTGTCGGCCAGTGAAAACTGAACCTGAGACCGAAGAAAGCTGAGTTCAGCGGCTCCCAGTCGGCTCTGCATGAGCAGCAGATTCTCGAGGTACAGATCCGCCACCTGGGCACCGTCGGCGATAAATTCACGCCGCTTCTGAGTGTACGCCAGAATACGCTTCGAACGAACCAGCGACTCGCCTTGCTGCGCGAGAACGGCGCCGAATTTATTGCGTCGAATCACCTGACCGCGGACGTCTTCGGTGACAATTCCAATCGTGGCTTCTAATTGGGCCTTCATGCGTTTAATGGCAATCAGAGTCTGCTCGGCAGCCGCTTCAGCCGCTCGGTTTTGGTAGGGGATTTCGAAATTAAAGCCCACGCCCACGCCCGGTTCGCCTTCGCTGAACTGACGCAGAATAGAACCACCGATGTCATTGTTCCCTCGCAAACCCGCGACATAGCCGTTCAGGACAAGGTCCAGCTGTGGCAGAACTTCGTTGGCGGCAACTTCGTATTGGACTGAAGCAGATTTGATTTCGCGAATCGCCCGATGAACTTCCGATCGCGTCTTTAGCGCTGTTTGAATGTGTGCTTCTGGTGTCACCTTGTTGCCATCTTTCATTGGCAAAGTCACGGTGACAATCTCTCCGTCAGCGTACTGCACATAGTTGGAACCGTAGATCAGACGCAGCAACACTTCCTGAGATGCATAGGTGTCATGCTCGGCGTCGATCATGTCGCCTAATCGAGTGGCAACTTCTGATCGGGTGCGGTCGAGCATATTCGGAGTGACATCGACTTCGACGCGACGTGCCATTTCACGTTCGATCTGTTTGGCCCGACTCCACGACCCCCTCGCCTGAATATATCTGCCGCGTTGAAGAACCAGCGTCCAATACGCGGTTGCAACTTCCAGCAGGTGGTCCTGAACACCGATCTTAAAACGGTCGTAGGCAGTGTCCTTTTGAATTGCTGCCAGCACCACACCACTGGTGTTGTAATCTTCGCCGCCTCCACGGAGCAACGGCTTTTCATATTCGAAGGCCAGCCGCGAAGTCCCTTGATTGTTCGGACGGACGTTGACCGAGTTGCTGTTGAGAGTTCCGACCGTCTGCGAGATTTCAAGTTGAGAACCATCAACGTTCAGGCGTCGCGCACCGGCAACCAGGCTGGATGTTCGGCGGCGGAGTCGGTTGGCAGCACCATCGAGCAGATTGCCGACGGGCAGGCTGTCGCGATTCCAGATAGCATTCACAAACGTTGTCCAGTCGAAAGCCGCAGCCTGTCGGTCCACTTCGATCTGTTGCATGAACCACTCGGAATGAAGAACCTGCAGTTCCGGAGCTTCCGTTAAAGCTCGCCCCAGTGCCTGATTCAACGTTAGAGCGTGCGTTGCACGTCCGGGAAAGACCGCCCTTGAAAGATCAGCTTCCCACCAAAGGTGTTCGGCAGTCGCGATGTTACTTTGCGAGTCGATTGCCTGAGGCGACATCACTCCCGGAGCCACTGTTGAGCCGTGAGGAATCAGGACAGGTTCGCTATTCGGGAATTGCGAATGCACGGAATGCCCGCCGATCCCACCGCCGTCCAGATCCGGAATCATGATCGGTGGTGCAAAGAGTTCCTGCATACCGACGAACTGGCCATGAATTGGTGCAGGCGTCTGATCACTGACTTCAACCCCTTCAGGATAAACGTGAACGGGAGCGTCTGCTCGGCTTTCTGGTCTCTTAGACACTGTTGGCTGTACAGCCTCCGCAGAGGGCGAAGGCAAAAGTGAATGACCGAACGGCGACGGACGTATTTCGTCAGATGGGTTCGGCGCAAATACGGACTTTAGGGGTTTAGGCTCAAGAAGACGAACACCTTCCGGGTACTCGTGAATCGGTGGCTCACCATACTTCGCTCGCGCAGTTGGCGCCGTGTGTGGTGATGGAATTCTGTTCTCAGAAGCGAGCGGTGGGGCAGTCGACGTTGGCGAAGTCGGCAACAACGTTTGCGACGGCTGGGGAGTCACTTGCTTCGGAGAAGGCGGCGACTGCAAATGCTTGGGCAGCACAGAGAACGCATCTGAATGGGAGGGCTGCTGTTGAGCAGTCGCGTTAGAGAACGGAACACCCTGCCGAAGCTGGGGAGCCTGCACGCGTGCGCGACGAACCGGTTGTTCGGTTCGATTCGTTGAGGCAGGCTGCGGAGCCAATTGTGGTAACGCCGGTGGCTGAGCCAATATGGACAGTCGGTCTGCTGCCAGAAAGAAAACACCGGCAAGCAACGCGCATGGCAACAGCCAGCGGCGAAATCTGCCGATGTGTGCAGTGTTGCTCTGGCTGTGCGAGCGAGTGTTTTCAGGATCTGAAGTGGGAATCACCGATATTTCCAGCGTTTTCCGGAGGCGGAACGAATTGTCTGCCTCATCAATCGACAGGTTGTAGCGGTTAGCTTGAATATTCCGACTCTAGGAATTCTCACGGTTGTCGGACTTAAATCGCCGTCGTGTGGTTCCAATCAGTTCGAACAACAAAACGGCATGTCGGCGGACGCGCGGCGTCGGCAACAATTTTGAATGTCGCGGCTGCTTTGCATGCCGTGCCGTGATTGTTTTCGGGGTTATTTTCAGGCTCCGACTTTTGAAGTATCAAGATGACAGATCAAACTTTGAACTCAGACGGCGAACAACTTTCTGGCAAAGTGAGCGTTGGCTACGTCAGTCCTGAATTGCGTCCGAAATCTCGCAGCCTAACAGCGCAGATTCGCGCGCTGTTGGTGGAATGCCCTTCACGGCAGGCCTTGTACGAGAAACTACTGGATATATGTACCGAGCAGCTACCAACAACAGTAGGGCGCATTGATTTTAAGATTGGTGACACTTCTCAGCAAAGGATGACACACGATCCGCGGATGGCCAAAGAACTTGCCACGCGGTTCAGCAACGAATATCTGGTGCCGATGGCGAAAGCGGTTCAGGAAGCTCGTGAACTGGAACCGAAGCTAAAAAGCTATCAACGCGGTGATCAGAAAATGACTCTGATCGCAGCTCCCGTTGTCGACATTGTATCTGGCAAGTCGGAGGCGACCGTTTCTCTCATGC
>CAYZYB010000819.1:0-3123 GCA_964481505.1 uncultured Planctomycetaceae bacterium
TCGCTATAGATCGTCTTAACGTTTGCCAAATCCCTGACGTGGCATTCGGCGCAGCCAATGGATTCGAACAACTGATGCGCATCGAGCAGTTCCGCCATTAACACGGAAGTCGGCGCAACCTGTTCCGGTGCCGGAAGATTCGCCACGAACTCGACAAGCTTTCGAGACTGGTCGCTGGTCATTTCCACAGCTGCTTCATCGATATTGTCGAAGCCAAGCGGATCGGTGGGTTCGGTATGCCAGGCATTCTGAAGCCCCATTTCCGCCGCACAGGCTCCCATAACAAAGTCTTCCAACAGGACAGACTGCCCCTTCCACCCAAACTTGCCATCGAACCGACCGCTCACTCTGCCGTTCGACGTCTTCTTTTGCTTTGCCGCCAGATCCTTCAGATAGGAGGCTGGAATCTGGTCAATCAACCCAGCACCAAAAAGTGCCGGCGTGCTCCGCTGGCTAAGTGTTAGCCGAAAAATGTCACGGTTCAAGACGCGCGCGGAGGGAGATTCCATCAGTTTCTTCTCAAGAGCCGCCAATAGAAACCGACGGCGTCCTGGCCTGGCGCTTCGTGACGCGACAAGTCCATATGCTTCGAAGCGCCAATTCTGATAAGCGGGATGAGAACCAAAGCGATGCAGAACGACCGTCTGTCGCGTTGTGCTGAAATCCGGATGGATCTTTCGCAGTCGCTCTTCGTTAGACTTCGATCGATTTGTGGTCGTCAGCAGATGCACATTGGCATCGTTAGTCCCACCGCCGCCGATACCCCCCTGAAAATGACAAGCGATACAGGAACGAGCGTTGAAGACAGGCCCAAGCCCTTCTCCTTCGGTCCATCGGTGCGAGAAGATTTCTTCCCCTGTCATTTCGGCCGCACTCGAATGCAACGGTAAAGTAAAACTGAAGACAACAACGACCACAACGAAGGTAGCAATTCTGCCAAAACCGCGAAGACGTGACTGAAGCATAAATACCTCCTGGCGAGATTGAAAAGCCACTACGCCGCACCACAATCGGCAAGCGAATCTGTGTTGCCTAAACGTGTTCTACAGCACAGCTCCGGAGAAAACTGACCAGAATCCGAAAGAATTCAGAAACTCGGTGATTGGCCCCCAGCTGAGCAACACAGTTTTTCAAAGTAGACCGAACTTTGCGTCGCATCCCCAACGTTTTGCGGCCCGAAAGGTGCATAGATTCGTACCATGTGCAACACGAATTTCATTCGCGTACACTTCACAGACTGTATTCGCTCTTCCATTTCGCAGGATCTCTCGTGCCAAACTTTACTTCTCCCATTGTGCCCACTGTCATCCTGGCCGCTCTGCTAACCATCATTCCACAACCAGTGCTGGCGCAGTCGAAGGTTGCCCTACAGAAATCCAATGGCAAATTTCAACTGATTCGCAACGGCCAGCCTTATCAACTGAAAGGTGCTGGCGGTACGTCACATTTTTCTGAACTGGTGAAGGCCGGAGGTAACTCCATCCGCACGTGGGGGACGGAAGGGCTGGAAAAAATCCTTGACGACGCCCACAAAGCGAAGATGACAGTTTGTGTGGGACTTTGGCTGCAACACGAACGGCATGGATTCGATTACGCCGACGCGGTTGCAGTGAAGACACAACATGACGCCATGCTGGCTGATGTACAAAAATTCAAGGATCACCCGGCCGTGCTGCTTTGGGGAATCGGAAATGAGATGGAAGGAGATGGCACAAACTCAGCCATCTGGAAAGCAGTGAACGATATCGCTCGTGAAGTGAAGAGAATCGATCCCAATCATCCAACGATGACCGTCATCGCAGAACTCGGTGAAGGCGAGACCAAGCCAAAAGCCATCCATCAGCACTGTCCGGACATCGACATTGTCGGCATTAATTCTTACGGTGGAATCACAACTGTCGCCGATCGCTACTTCAAGTCGGGCGCAACAAAGCCGTACATCATCACAGAACACGGGGCGATCGGTCCGTGGGAAACCGGCAAAACGGCGTGGGGCTCACCTTACGAACCCACCAGCACAGAAAAAGGCAAGTCCTTCGCAGACGGTTATCGAGCGGCTGTCCTGAATCATCCAGGTCGCTGCCTGGGATCTTATGCCTTTCTTTGGGGATACAAACAGGAAACAACAGCAACGTGGTTTGGAATGCTGCTGTCAGACGGCAGTCGCGTTGCAGCAGCCGATGTGATGACAGAATTCTGGACCGGCAAGAGAACACAGAATCGCTGCCCACAGATCACTTCATTTACTGCAAGCAAGTCGCAAAACCTGAAACCCGGCACGGAAATCACCGTCACGCTTTCGGCCAAAGATCCGGAGTCTGACAAGCTGTGGACGAAGTGGGTTATCACACAGGACTCCAGCACCATCGGCGTTGGCGGAGACGCCCAGGATGCAGAAGGTGTCATCAATAGTGACATCAAATCGAATGGCAACACGGCAATCATCACCGTTCCTCAGAAAAACGGAGCGTACCGAATCTTCGCCTACGTCTATGACCGCCAGGGTGGCGCCGCGGTTGCCAATATTCCGATTCAGGTCGCAGGTAAAGAAATGCCATCGGGAGGATCTGAGCTGGCCGTGAAACTGCCGTTTGTGGTGTATGCAGATGATGCCAGTCAAACGACCTACGTTCCATCAGGCTTCATGGGGAACTCTGACGCTGTGAAAATGACGCTCGACAGCACAGAAAATCCGTACGAAGGAAAAACGTGCTTAAAGGCAGAATACAACAGCGCGGACAATTGGGGCGGCGTCCTTTGGCAGTCGCCAGCCAATGACTGGGACGGCAAGCTCCCAGGTGGAGCCAATCTGACAGGAGCGACTCAGCTCGAATTCTGGGCCCGCGGCGCGAATGGTGGCGAAACCGTGAACTTCGTCTTTGGCGTTCTGGATGGTAACCAGCCGTACCGTGACACGGCAAAGGGCGAACTCAAGAACGTCGTCCTCACCAACCAGTGGAAGAAGCTGACAATGCCGCTCAAGGGACGTGACCTCAGCCGTATCAAGACCGGCTTCGGCTGGTCACTGGCAGGGCAGGGCAAACCGGTTACGTTTTTTCTCGACGACATCAGGTACGTGACACCGTAGTTCGCCATCACAGCATCATTCGCTAAGCTCAGTAG
>CAYZYB010000820.1:0-3122 GCA_964481505.1 uncultured Planctomycetaceae bacterium
GCCAGAACTCACAAACCAACAATCTCAATCTTCTTATACCGAAAGCGGTCATCAGTACATTCGTGTTCCGATGACCGCTTTTGCATGCGCGGATGGAAGGACGCGATTGGGAATTGTTGAGTGTTATGGTGTTTTGGACCGTTCGTTTAGTGCGTTAATGACAAATTTTCATATTTGGTGCGGTTTTTAATCATTCTTTACGTAAACCCATTTGACGCACTATGTTTTGCGTTTCCTGAGGCCAAAACTGGATCGCGGGCCGGCGATCCGGGGGAGTTTTTTCGCTTTTTGATGAGTGGTCACGAATGTTGATTCACCATGCGGTCTAATTCGCCTCGTTTCGTCCTTTTCTGTTTTTGAAAGTAAGTTTGCGATGGGTTTGATCAAGGAATTCAAAGATTTTGCCATGCGTGGCAACGTGATGGACATGGCTGTTGGTGTGATCATCGGCGGCGCGTTCGGTGCGATTGTGAAGTCATTGGTTGATGACATTATTATGCCGGTGGTTGGTGCGTTTACCGGGAAGGGATTTGAGCATCTCACGCACACGTTCGGTGAAGGTGAAATGTCTGCGACGCTTAAGTATGGCGTGTTCATTCAGACAATCGTCAATTTTCTGATTGTTGCGTTTTGTATCTTCATGATGATCAAGGCTATGAATCGTGCGACCGAGTTGGCCGGAATGGCGCCGGATACGGACGAGCCACCACCGCCACCACCGGAAGATATCCAGTTGCTTCGCGAGATTCGCGATTCACTTTCCAAGTAGTGGTTTAGTGCTTCGAAGAGGAGATTCGGAGCATTGTTTGGTGTGTATTCAATTCTGCAAATTGGGGCTTGGTACGTTCTGCGAACCAAGCCCCTTTTCTTTGCAGTAAGGTTCTTTGGGCGCCGAGGCTTTGGACGCTTTCTGTCCCGTGGCGTTTGTCACAGCGGGCGTCACGAGTCTTCCAGCCTGGCTGGCTGTTAACGTCCAGGCTGTTGTAAGGCTGAGCCGGGCAGGGGTCTGTCAGAGAACTATGTTGCCCTCGACAGTTGATTGGAAATGCGCTGTAAAGAGTTTTGTTGCGGATGAATTTTGGTTTCGATCGGGCATGGCTGAAGAAGGGCGAAGAGCGTTTCTGGCAGGAAGTTGCCGATCTGGTGGTTTAGCGCGCCGCCGATGCTGCTGGTGACGAACAATTTGGTCACCGCTACGATGATTAGGTTCCGGACCCACTGGTTCGGCGAGAATCCTGTCTGGCGAAGATTCGAGAGGCTCGTGAGGCGTTGGAGCAAGTTGCTCGACAGAAAGCGGCGGACTCTGTTGCGAAGATGGAAACCGAAGGCCACGACCACCGTGCTGTATTTGAAAAACCTCAACGACTTCACCGCTGTCGTTAGAATTGAAGCCGCCTTCTCGAACACGTTGCTATCCAAAAACTGAGATTTTGGCGCTATGGTTGGCAATGTCAGGACTTTCAACTCCTGGAATGCGGCAGTTGCTTATTTCGATCCTCCGGTGCGTTCGCTAACATCCGGCGTTTTGGGCTTTGTGATTAGGTTGGCCTGAGCTTCACGGCAAGGCAGACGATCTGAACCAGGTACCCCTGGTACGTTGTGAGCGAGACTCGCAGAACGGGATTCGGAAAAATGGAAGCTGGAATTGTTGGATTGCCGAACGTTGGCAAAAGCACACTGTTCAATGCGCTCACATCATCCGGGGCAGCTCAAAGTGCCAATTATCCGTTCTGCACAATCGAACCAAACGAAGGCATCGTCAGCGTTCCCGATGTCCGACTGGACACGATTACGAAATACATCCCACCACAGAAGGTGATTCCGGCAGTTTTGAAACTGGTCGACATCGCGGGCATCGTGGAAGGAGCCAGCAAGGGCGAGGGACTTGGTAACAAGTTCCTGAGTCACATTCGCGAAGTGGACGCCATCCTGCAGGTCGTACGCTGCTTCGAAGACGAAGACATCACTCACGTTTCCGGCGACGTCAGCCCATTGTCCGATATCGAAATCATCGAAACGGAATTGCTGTTGGCAGATATGGAAACGCTCAACAACTCGCTACCGAAGTCCGAACGAGCGGCTCGAGGTGGCGACAAAGAAGCACAATTGCGCGTCGAAGTTACGAAGAGATGCCAGGCCTGTGTCGACGAAGGAAACATGCTGCGAACTCTGGAGTTCACGCCGGATGAAGCTAAAGTTGTGCGAGGACTGGGGCTGATGACAGCCAAACCAATTCTGTACATCGCCAACGTCGACGAAGACGATGTTGCGGGCGACGGCGCTCTGGTTCAACAAGTCCGAGAACACGCTGCCAAGGTAAATGCGGAAGTTGTTCCTGTGTGTGCGAAGTTCGAAGAAGAACTTGGCGAACTTGATGACGACGACCGGGTAGAGATGCTGGAATCTGTCGGACTTACCGAACCGGCATTGGGAACGGTCGCTAGGGGAGCTTACAGAACATTAGGGCTTCAGAGTTATTTTACCGCTGGAGAAAAAGAAGTCCGAGCGTGGACGGTGCCCGTTGGAGCAACAGCTCCTCAGGCTGCCGGCGTAATCCATACCGACTTTGAAAAGGGCTTCATTCGCTGCGAAGTTTACGCGCTGCCGGATCTGGAAAAGTTCAAAACGGAAAAGGACATTCGAGCGGCTGGCAAGATGCGAGTCGAAGGGAAAGAGTACGTCATGAAGGACGGCGACATTTGCCACTTCCTGTTTAACTAATACAGGCTCGGAGTAGCTGATGACATCCAAAACGCTCGGCGAAACATTGTATGACGAGTGGATTGCGAAAGAAGGTAGAGTTCGTCTTACCTATGAATCCGGGAAGCAACTAAAGGCAGTCACCAGCGTTGCCGAGCTTGCAGAATTATGCACTAACGAGAACAGCGTTGCGTTCCTGGACGATGCTACACCGATGGAAATGATCGATGCCTGGCTGACACTTGCTCCAGCACAGAGCGACGCTGGTTCAGTCGGAGAACTCGCCGTTGCAGGCGGTCCCGAAGGGTGTATCTTCATCATTCTCGGCGCACCCTTTGTGCTGTGCGGCTACTTGTTCGGCAGTATTTTTCGGATCCTCGGTGTCGATATGCGAGGGTACATTCAATCGCGACCACACATGC
>CAYZYB010000821.1:0-3121 GCA_964481505.1 uncultured Planctomycetaceae bacterium
CCATCTCTTCAGGTTCTGCGCCACGCTGGAATCTTGCGTTGCCACCGGAAACCAGTGTCGTTGCGTTCTTTCCCCCGACCGGCGTCCAGCGAATTGGGATTTCGTGATCTTCAACGGTCAGGTTGCCACGCAGCGAACCACCGTCAAAGAACAGGCGATCAGGCTCGTCTTTCGGAACATCCGTGTTGGGAAGTCCGATGCGTCGCACGCCGGCGAGGTCAGATGTAATAGGCTCGGCAGAACAGTCTGTCGCGAGGGTAATCGAGTTGCCCTCAATCGACACCAACTCTCCGGAAATGAACCCGCCGTTACGCCAGGCAACAACCGTCTTGCCTTTATCGTTCGTCGTCTTTTCTTCTGTCGACAGTACAATACGAGTGATTTCGTCCAGCGCAACTTCAATTTTCTTCGTCGCATCGGGATTGGTAGTCACTTCTTCGTCAGGCCGGCCTTGGTCATCGCCACCGTTCGATTCCGCATCCGAAGAAGGTTGGGCGGCAATGCTGTCTACTGCAATCTGCAGCATTTTGGTTTCATCAGAAAACGCCTCCAACCTGCCATAGTGAATTGCTCCACGGGCAGTATGCACACGATTTTGCCCTTCAATCAGCGTTTTGGGAAGCGTGCCATCCCATTGACTGATGCGAAGATGCTTGAGCGTAAGGTCGCTGTCGATGGCTTCGATGGAAATTTTGTTGTTCAGGTTCTCCCAGTTCTTCGCCTGCAATTCCCCCAGCTTTTCGCCGGTATGCGAATAAACCGCCATAATGCTCTTTTCGAAATCGATGAACGCAAAACAATGCAGCTTTCGAAGATCGTCCGGCACCACCTGTAGTTCTACAAAATCCTTCTCTGACCGAGCGACAAAAGAATCCCCCCACATTTCTAACCGTGGGCGAGACGTGCCTGCGTTTCCGATCGTGATAACAAAGTCGGGAATTGAGGAGGACGTCAGCACGCACTCGATTTCGCAACGTTTGGGCAGATCGATGAGCCTGGACAGTGACGACTCGCCGCGAGTCGTGATTAGGCTCCCATCATCCAGCTCTCGCCAGGCAGGAAGCTCTTTTCGTTCGACTTTGTGTGTCCACTCGTCCAGTCCACGCGGTCCGAGGTATACGAGTCCCTGGGCTTTGCTGCGTTCCAGATTTCGAATGCCATCCTTTCGCAGCACCAGCTTGCCGTGCCGGCGACTGGCAAAGGTAATCGTGTCTTCGGCGACGGCAATGAGTTCCCCCGACAGCACGTTATTGTTGACAAGCGTGATGCGAAAACCGTCGTCGGTCGGAGTCGGCTCCTTATTTTCGAGCTCCGGAAAGCGGACCGCCGAAAGCACGGCGAGGTCCAACTGCAGGGGATCCGCAAACAGCTGTGAATTCCAAATCAGCGTGTCGTCTCCGGCGGCATTCAATTCGCCAACAAGACTGTCGCCGTTCCCCCAGTACAGCGTTCCCTGAGTGGATCGTTCACCAGCCACAGCGTAATTCAACGGCAACCGGAAAAACAATGCCAGCAAACAAAGCTTGATTAACCGATTACGCATAAGGCTACGTTTCAATTTCAGTAGGATGCCCAGGACAAAGATCCCTCTTTCGCCGTCAACAATCATTCGGCGAAGAGGTTGATCACCCGAAGCCAATTAACGTTCGTAAATCGGCAGAAAACGATAATTTAGAGCCAGAGCCAGAAGCGACATCGCCGTGCCATACGCAGGACCATGACCGGACGTGTAACTGCCGTCGTCATTCTGCATTTGTTTAAGCTGCCGAATGGTTTTCAAGTTCCACTTTTTCCAGCCCTCGAAATCCCCCTGAAACGTCGCCTGCGCCATGTAGTATCGGAAGTAGAAAGGATAGCTGCTTTCCTGGTGCTCAAGGTTTCCCGACGTCTGCTGGAGCACAGCTTTGTATTCAGACGACTCCTTTCGCTTGCCAATCGCATAGACAAGAGTGGCAATCGCCTGGAGATTTTTTGAGCCGCCGATGCCCCCGACTGATCCCGAATACCCAACGCCGCCGCGGCTGGATGTCATCTTTTTGAAGTAGTCCAGAGCCTTGTCGATGCAGTCGTCAGGTACTTTGATTCCTGCATTTCGAGCGGCCAGCAGTCCCATCAATACGGCACCGGAAACTGAGGTGTCCGCGTTTCTGTCGCCCGGCGAATAACGCCATCCGCCCCATTGATTGTCTTTTTGCGAAGTCACCGCACAGCGCACCGCCAGCTCCAGCGCTTCACCGATGGAGCGTTTATCGCTCGAATCAGCATTGCCTTCCCACAGACGTTCTTCGTCCAGAGTTCCGTAGACTTCAGCAAGTCCGAGCATGCCGAAGCCATGATGGTACATGCTTCCGCCCAGATACCCCGTCGAAGAATTTTGTCCGCGAATCATGTTTTGAACAGCTTTGCGGATGTTGCTGCTGTACTTGCCAAAATTGGCGTCTTCGCCACTTGCCAGAAACACCATGACGCACATGCCTGTGGTTCCCGGGCCGCCAGAACCGTGACTGGACGTCGACTGCCCCTGATTCCAGTCACCGTCGTCGTCCTGATGTTCTGTTAGCCACGACAAACCACGTTCGTAGATCTGCTCCACATCCGGCGGAACTTTGCTCCCGAACCTCAGCTGCGGGTCCTGCGCCGAAACGGAATTCCTGACGGAATCGCTCCCTAAAACGACCAACGCGGCCATCAGGGCAGCAGTTGCAGCTTTTGAAGACCACTTCATACAAATTGACTCACAGCAATGTTCCAGGACCAGATTATCAAACGAACACAGCCGCACCGACCACGGTTGCCACTTCGGCTCATCACGCTGACAGGAAAGCTCCCGTCGCCGCCAAAAGCCGCCAAACCCAGCGATCTGAGTCCTCGTCTTTGTTACCGAGCGTTTTCCACGGCGTTAAAGAAAGCTTCCAGGCCATCACGGTATTCGGCGGGAAGATTGCCTCCCGACTTGCCGGTAGACTGCGTCACACCACGGTGCTGCACCTGAGCTTTCAGGTCCGCTCCTGCTCCGTAAAGTGCCAACGCAGGAGTGTCCGTATCCCCGCCGCCACCTCCACCCGGCGACGCTCCACCACCACCACCGCCACCGCTCGGATTGGCGCGTTTGGATTGCAGT
>CAYZYB010000822.1:0-3115 GCA_964481505.1 uncultured Planctomycetaceae bacterium
ATTCATAACAACCTGATGCCAGCCCTGAAGAGAAATCGTGGCATGATCAGGATGTCGAACTCGGCCACGAACATAGACGCCGGGGTTCCTGCGCATCGTTCGCCAGCCCCAAGTTCTGGCCTTGTTATTGCCAGACAGAATCTTTCGATACTGACTGTCTGTGACTCCGTTCGGATGTCGGCCACAGACGTGAACCGTTTCACCGCCTGTTCGATAACAGAAATCAACCCAGTGCGGCTTGCCGCCATTACCTCGTGTCAGCGGTTCGTTCTTCAGAACCAGTGACTGATCGACAGCCATGTCGGCGACGGGCAGGAAGAACCATTCGCCCTGTCGAACAAACGCCGCATTTCGGCGACGATTTCTCGCCTTGCCGGATACAGCTTTTCGAGCGACAGCGTTCTGGACTTCACGAGGCTGTAACGCCTGCTTCGCCTGACGTACTGTCCCAACTGGTGCTGTCTCCGAGATACCGGCAACAAACCAGTGACGCTCATCATGGCCGCAGAGATACTTGTTCTTCGCACCATCTTCACGAACCAGTAGCAACAGGTGTCGGTCCGCTGGTCGAACGTCGATCACTTCGATTTCAGGGTCGGCACCATGCCGAGGCGTGATTTCGAAGAATTCACCTCGACGGTCCGTTCCAATGTCGAGCGACAACAGCCCGGAAGACTGCAATCGCCCAGTCGAGCGATTCACAACCTTCAGTCGTGCTCCGATGCGTTCGAACTTCTTGTTGAGGAGTAAAGTATCCATGACGACGAAGACACTGTCGTCAAATACAGGTTCACTCCGTTTGCGACACAATTCTCACGAATTCGTCACGGAGCATTTTGTTGAATGCATCACTCCAATGCATTGAACGGAGCGGGATATTCGACTTTGCCTTCAATGCCGCAAAGTGCGCCGGTCAAAAGTTCCAACGCCATCCATGCTTCACCGCCGCCGAACGGGTTTATTAGCGGACTTGCGAGATCAGCAGAGAATCCAAACCGGGGATAGAACTTCGGGTGCCCAAGCACCACGGCAATCCTGTGTCCAAGTTCTCGACAGACATCAAGCCCGGCTGCCACCAGTCTGCTGCCGATTCCCTGACGCTGGTGACTCGGCAAGACGGCAATGGGAGCGAGCGAAACAGCTTCCACCGTTCCAACTTTTGCAATGATGGTCAATGGGCTGAATAGAATGTGGCCGACAACTTCACCTTCGATCTCAGCGACCAGCGAAACGGTTACGAAACCGCTATCTCGCAGAATATTCACGAGGTTAGCTTCGGCATCGGATTCGAACGCAGACCGATTCACAGCCCAAATGGCTTCACGGTCGCCGTCAGCCTCAGCACGAATGGTGATCTCGGGACTCACTCTGCCGCTCCTGCAAGAAGCTGAACAAACACTTCTCGTGGGTTTTCGTACTTCAGTATCTTCAGAGGTGTTTCGTTCAGACGCAGCGAGGTTTCGAGAAGGCTCAAATTATCAGCCAGCATTAGCTTGGCACCGAAAACGAGATCGTTCATAGAACCAAGTACGGAACGGTCTAGTGACTTCGCAAACGTTGCTGTGTCGGCGAATGCAGGCAGACGGTCTCGATAGCCATCGTGATTCATTACCTCACGTATCGTCTCAGCAACACGTTCTCTCAAGGCGGTTTTCGTCGTAACGCCTTTGGCACGCATGACGCACGAGTAAAGTGATTTCGTGTTCGCAATTATTATGTATTGCGTCCGCCCCACATTGAAAACGTTTGACGACCAGTCAGTGATAGGATTGTCAGACAACGGTGACTCGACCAGCTTGCCTGCCTTGATCTTGGTGGAAAGTTTCTGTGATAGGCGGATGATCATCGTCCCCAATTGCTCCAAGTGATCGATAGCTGAAGAACAGTTGCAATCGAGACCCAAACGAAATATGGCACCTGAGCCAGCGACACCCACTTGTAGTGCTTCCAAACTGCAACCGCTGCCCAGATGATGGTCGCCCAGACAACAACGATATCAACCGCAGCCAAAGGCAAATTACGAAGCCCAAACTGGATCGGCGTGAAGATCAGGTTCGCAATCAAGTTAACGGCGAAAGGGACTGCCACCTTCCACGGAATTTTCTTCCGAATCGCTTGAGCAAAGACAAATCCAAACGTGAGTACGATGATGGGATAAAGGCATTGCCAGATGAAACCAATGGTTGACGGCTCTGGCGTCCAAGATGGCTTCTGGAGGGAGTTGTACCAGTCAATCCAAGTCAACGTCTTGTCCGTTTCATCAAGGTCTTTTCGTGTCAGTTTAGCAGGTGTCCGTCACTTCAATGACACCGCCTGATCATGCTCTTTTCCCAAAACACGAAACCGTGTGGGAAATGAGACAACGACGATCAGAAGCAGCGCATGTTCTTTAATTTTCGGTGTTTGGGCCAGCCGCTGAAGAGCACCCGCAGTTTCAATTCTGTGAAACAATCGAATGCGACAAACAGATCTTGAAACCACTGTCGCATTTCCCATGAGAAAGGAAAACCACTATCCAGACACATGACGGACACCAACTACTTGAGCGTCAAACACACCACACTTGGAGACGCTCATGCCCAACGCACTTCACGCCGAAATCACAAACACGATCATTGAAGCTCTGACTTCTGGAGACCTTCCGCCTTGGCGGAAGCCATGGAGTTGCGACGGCCCCGGTCTTCACACAAGCTTGTCGTCTTCTATGCCGTACCGGGGCATTAACCAGTTGATCTTGATGTGCTCAGCAATGAAGAACAACTTTCGTTCCAAGTATTGGGCCACGTTCAATCAAATCAAGAAGCAGAACGGCAGCGTTCTGAAGGGATCGAAAGCGACGACTGTTGTCCTGTACCGACCTATTGACCGCACGAAGATCGACGACGCCGGCAACGAAGTTGACGATTCGTTTTTCGTGATGCGGTCGTTCAAAGTCTTCAACGCAGACCAAACAACACTTGAAAAATTTCAAGTCAGCGATGAACCAGAATCGGGCGTGCCGTTTCAGAACTACGAGAACGCTGATCGGCTGATCGAGGGCATTGGTGCCGACATTCGATACGGCGGAAGCGAAGCGTTCTACAACAGCACCGATGATTTCATTCAACTGCCACAT
>CAYZYB010000823.1:0-3114 GCA_964481505.1 uncultured Planctomycetaceae bacterium
GATTAAGGAGATCGAACTCATCAGCCGGAAGCCCGGCGTGCAGGGGCGCGAACTGGAGTTTGTGTATTTTGGCGGCGGAACACCGTCTTACCTGAGCTCAAAGCAACTCAGGTCGCTGCGGGAACGCATGAGTGAACATGTGACGTGGGAGAACGCGAAAGAGGTGACGTTCGAATGCGAGCCCGGAACGCTCAGCATGGAAAAACTGAAGACGTTGAAAGACATCGGGATCACACGAATCTCACTCGGCATCGAAAACTTTGACGACGGGATCCTCGAAGAAAACGGACGAGCTCACCTGTCTCCGGAAGTGCTGCGAGCTTACGACTGGATTCAGGAAGTCGGATTTCCGCAGGTCAACATCGACCTCATTGCCGGTATGGTTGGCGAAACGGACGCGAACTGGCAAACGTGTATCGAAAAAGCAATCGAACTCGATCCCGATAACATCACCGTGTACCAGATGGAGCTGCCCTTCAACACGGTGTATTCGAAGGAAATGAAAGAAAAGGGTGAGCAGTCGCCGGTCGCAGACTGGCCAACGAAGCGGCGTTGGGTGAGCGAAGCGATGGATCAGATGCAGGCCGCGGGGTATCACATTTCCAGCGGCAACGAACTGATCAAGAACCCGGAAACAGATCACTTTGTCTACCGAGACAACGTTTGGCGCGGTTGCGATTTAGTGGCGACCGGCGTGTCTTCGTTTGGCCACTTTCAGGGCGTTCACTATCAGAACCTTGATAAGATTGAAGACTACATCGAGACGGTAAACCGTGGGGAAGTGCCGATCAATCGTGCGTTGAAACCGACGGATCATCAATTGTTGATTCGCGAAGTCGTGCTGCAGATGAAAGAAGGCCACATCAATGCAGCTTACTACCGTGACAAATTCGGCGTGGACATTCTAACGCAGTTTTCTGATGCCTTCGCTAATCAGCAGGCGGCCGGATATCTGAACGTGAATGGCGACGAAGTCACGCTGACTCGCAAAGGCATGCTGCAGGTCGACAGCCTGCTGCCGGAATACTTCGAAAAAGAACACCGAGCTGTTCGGTACACTTAGGCACACTTCCTGAAGTCACTTCGGCAATTGGCAAGGCAGGAACCGGAACACAGAGGAACACGGACGGCGCGTGTGGAAACAGGTGTTCTGTCTGCGTTGGTCCGCGGAACTCAGGGATCAGCGTGAGTCTGAACGACTGTTGCGTTGGCTGGAATGAAGGTTCCCATGAGTGTTCTTCACCTTCACCTTCACCGACGGCGACGGCGATGAGGATTACGGTTTGGTAACAGATCTCGGCGGCAGCACGGTTTCCGTGAGAGATTCACTGCCGTCTTCCCCGGCAGTGATCGTGCCTTCTTCCAGGCGTGACGCCAGACTCCGGAAGTGTTCTGCGGCAGCTAATCGCTCCGGGTCGTCTGCCAGCCGAATCTCGCTGTAATGCTTCAGAACTTTCCCAGTCTTTGCGTAAGCACGCACAAGCGTTTCTGTCGTGGCGGCGGCACGCTTGATGCTGTCCGTGTAGGTGATTCGCAATAGCTGCTCGTTTGGTTGATGCGAATCGAAGACCGTCGATGCAGCTACGGTTTCCGCGACGGCCATGCCAATGACAAAATAGGTTTCGAGCCGAGGGTGGACGCCGTCCAGGAAGAACCGGTCATCCAGAATGCCGTCTTCCGTCATGCTTCGCAGCAACTCCGGACAATCAACCACAGGCACACCGAGGGCCTGAGCTTCGTCGGCGCCAGCTTCTGCATACGCCGTCTTCATTCGCATCGCAAACTCATCAAGGTCCTGTGCTGCTTTAAAGTATGTTCGCGCGGCCTGCAGGTCTCCCAGTTGACGACAGCACCGCGCTGCCACGAAGTGAAACTCTGCACAGTTTGGTTCGTCCTGGATGGTCGTTTGACACAGCTGCAGCGCCGCATTCCATCGACCATCGTTCAGGAGGTCCCATGCCTGGTTTAGTTTCTCTCGCAAGTGTGTTCGCACGGTATCGTCCGAAGATTTGCAGAGCGATTGTATGGGAGAGAACGTCGCTTCGTCAGAAGCTGGCACACAATGCACCACAGTGACATCGTTGCGAGCCGCCCATTGATAGAGCTGCCGAAAGTGGTTTCGGTAGCGGGCCAACCGATTTTGCTCGACATGCGCCGGGCACTGTCTGTAGCGAAAAATATTGCGAAACGGAAAACGGAAGTTGTTTGTAGAACGGCCTGCAATGATCGGCCGAACCACTCGAAAGGTTGGTGACCACGCCAGCAACTCGTCAAACGCGCCCCACGCCGTAGTCCTGGCTGTTTTGAGTTCTTCCAGGTTGTGAAAATACTCGTTGTGCCCGGAATAGACGATCAGCACACTTGGCAGGTATTGCAGACTGTTGATTCTCGAAACGGCCTGCTCCAGATTGACTCCAGTTTGCGCGATATTGTCCAGAACAAAACGGCGATCCGGGAACCAGACGCCCAACTGTTGCACGACAACTTTCCCGATGCTCCAGTCTGGTTCGTAAGGAAAACCGAGCATCGATGAACCGCCAATCGTAACCACTCGAACTTCGCCGTCCGGAGCCTCCGGAAGCTCTGTTTCGATCGGTCGAGCGGCGTTTAGTCGCTCGATCAATAGAGCAGACCCTTCCAGCCCGATCAAAACCATTGTGCCGCCGAGAAGGAAGCGAAGAGCTTTGGGGACGACAGGGTGCCACCGGAGTTTGCCGCGTCTTACTGTTTCGCAAATCAGAAGGAATGCAGCAACGGGCATCAACCACAGCCCAAAGATGACCAGCCGATAAAGCGATTCAGCAACCAGAGATTCGAACCAGCGGAAGTTTCCTGTAACGGTCAGTAACGTCACAAATCCGGCAGTCACGTGTCCGAAGAATACGATGCACCATTCGCGTCTGGAATCAGGCAGCCCATACAGAACTGTCACCGCAACAAGGCCCGCGAAGTAAGCGGCGGGGAGAGTTAACGCCCGCATTCCGATCCAGCGTTTCGTTGCGTACTCGTCGAGTATCACGATGAGGCAGTACAAAGCCCCGAATACTACTGATGGGACAACCACGGATTTTCCAAGCAGTCCGTGAGCTCTGCGCGTGCTGGCTTCCTTTGTAT
>CAYZYB010000824.1:0-3112 GCA_964481505.1 uncultured Planctomycetaceae bacterium
AATGACGACTGCCTGCCGGAAGTTCCTTGAATCGTTTTGCGATCCGGAATCGACGTACTTCGTCGGGGGAATCGAGAAAGACGATCACCATGTGGTAGACGCTGCCCGGAAGGGACGTTTCGTTTCCAAAATTCACTCGAGCTGCAAACGCGTTTCCACGAATCCCAACCATCTGCTGCACCCACCAAAAATCGTCCGGAAGGTCGGATCGCACCAACGCGATCGGCCAACCTTTTGCACGCGTCACAGCCACGACAGGCTCCACTCTGTTCACTCTTCGATTCTCCAACGGCTGTTGCAGAATGACGTCTTCCAACTCCGGTTGAACATTCGTTCCGAAGCCGGCGTCGTCTGCTGGCAAGAGGTCTCGCATTCCAAATCCATCACCGCCAGTCGCGGCAATCGGCGCGGCGGCTGGGGAAGTTTCGCGTCCGGCTGTTTTCTTTCGTCGTGTGCTGTCTTTCATTTCCGTCGGGACGGATGATGTTGCCACGGTTGCGGGTTCGGGCGGCGTGCGACTGCCGGCAATGGCTCCCCGCTGTCCATTAATCATCGCAAGGTGGCCGGTGGAGTCAAAATATGTGCCTGGTTTTTGATCGGGACGGTTTGTGAGAGCATTATTCATCTCGGCATCCAGCTTCGCCTGTTCTGCCAGCTTTTCCGCCGATTGCGACGGCACGGCCTCCACAGTGACGACTCTCTGCGCTGCTGCGGATTCAGCGACAGCTGCAGGTTCGACCACCGTCCGCGGAATCGGCACGATGTCTTCCGGCAGCGTTGCGGTGGCGGCTGGGGGGAACGCCGTGGCAGAGGCGGCGACGGGCGCTCGCTCAGCGGGGGCAGATGCGAGGGTTCGCGGTGTGACGGGATGCTGAGGGACCATGGCGACCCGCGTGTCGTTCGTCGGGACGGATGTCTGAGGCGGGGCGCTGTCATTCGCCAATGCGAGCTGAATATCATCCGAAATCGAAACGTCAGGGCGGGCGTTCTGATTCTGGAACGATTCGGCTTCGGCACTGAGCACAGATTCGAATTCGGAATTCGATCGCAGATAGGGAAGGGACAGCACAAAACACAGCGGCGCAATCGTAAGCGTCGCGGCTCCTAAAACTGTGATGTGAGGATAGTACTTTGGCTTCAACGGTCTGCCGTTCGAAAAAGATTGAGACGAGTATCACCAGCGAAAATGATCGCGTTTACATTTCAGACAACAGATTGCCCGTGATGGGTGAAGACGCTCTGTTCAAACATACCCGTGGTAGGGCTAATCGCATCAGTGAAAACCCCCAGTGCCATTGTGATTCTGCTGACGCTCGCCACTCAGTTAAGCGCGGAAAGAATTGCCCCCTGCTTAAGCTGTGACGGAATTACAGCCTGAACGGGCAAACACGGTGATCACCTCCTGCAAACGGCCGATCGCCTCCGCAGGCTTGTTCCTTCTGTCGCAGACGTACCGGTCATTACGCCTGGACGCTTTGTTCCGCACGTTGCGATCGAGAGGTTTTAAGAGTACGGGGGATTTGATTAGTCAGTCTTTGTGATGTTGATTTTCCGACACGTCGTCGGTTTTGAACTAGGTTTTATGCGGACGATGCTGCAAACGTATGCAGCTATCCTTCGAACAGACGATGTGTCGCCACTTCTCCATTAGGAACGTGGCAGCACGGTGTCTAAAGAGGAAGAGAGTGCTGAGCGGTGGGACTACACCGCCAGGTTTTCGACTCACGGGCTGGAAAACAAGATGTCACAGAATTCAGATTCAACCGGACGCTCCGTCCTGGATGAGATTCGCTCGACAATTGCATCGCTCGATGCACTTCGAGGCAAGACAGCGGATGCGCCAACGCCGGAAGTTCACGTCTCCGCAGAAGCCGGTGAGCCAGCGGTGTCGCCCCTGGTGACGGATGATCTCGGTGTACAACCAATCTCCGACCCACTTGCCGCCGTGGCAAATGACACTTGCGAACAGTCAGAAGTTGTTGAAAGCGTTGAAGAACGTGTATCGCCGGACGTTTCCGTCACAGAGTCGGTCCCTCAGGAACAACCATCAAAAAACGAACTGGAATCAGATCTGGCGTTGGACAACAGCACTTCGCCGGAAGCTGATATTTCTCAGGAGCCCGGTCCCGCTATGCAGCCGCAGGCAACGCCTGGCCCGGAAAGCATCGTTTTGCGTCGCGTCAATAAGAGCGCGAAGATCATGATCGTGGACGATGAGCCACTGAATATCATGACGTTCCGGCAGCATCTGAAGAGCGAAGGGTACGAGAACTTCGTTACCACAGAGAATCCGAAAAATGCTCTGATCATGATTCGGGAAGAACAGCCCGATGTCCTGTTGCTCGATATCCACATGCCGCATATTTCCGGGTTGGATATCGTACGCGTCATGGCGCTCGATCCAATCATGCAGCACATTCCCGTCCTGATCCTGACCGCTTCGACAGACCCACGAATTCGCAAGAGAGCTTTGGATCTTGGTGCGAGTGACTTTTTAGCGAAGCCCATTGACCCTAACGAACTGCTGCCCCGCGTACGCAACGCGATTATTCTTAAGCAGCACTACGACATGGTCACAAACGAAGCGAATCGCCTGGAACAGCAGGTTGAACATCGCACTCGTCAACTGGAAGCCACCCGCCAGCAATTGATTCTGAGCCTTGCTCGAGCGGCCGAACATCGTGACAACGACACCGGCAACCACGTCATTCGGGTGGGGCGCTATGCTTCGATCATTGCTTCTGCAATGGACTACCCGACTCAAAAACTCTCAATGCTGGAGCAGGCGGCTCAGCTGCACGACGTCGGCAAAATCGGAATTCCGGATTCGATTCTCTTCAAGCCAGGGAAGCTGGACCACGATCAATACGACCTGATGAAGCGGCACTGTGCTTTGGGTAAGCAGATCATCGAACCCATCTCCGAAAAAGACTGGCAGATCCTGAAGACACACACACGCAAAGGTGAAAACCTGCTGCATGTTCGATCATCACCGTTGCTAATGCTGGCTGCCAGGATCGCTCAAACGCACCACGAAAAATGGAACGGCAAAGGCTATCCGCTGGGACTCGCGGGCGAAGACATCCCGCTGGAAGGTCGCATCGGGGCTGTG
>CAYZYB010000825.1:0-3110 GCA_964481505.1 uncultured Planctomycetaceae bacterium
GAGTCCGTCTGTGTAGCTGACTTCCACAGCAATGTTGGTGCCGACATCAGCGGCGGCGAGGGTGTATGTGGTTCCGGTAGCTCCGGCGATGGCGACTCCGTCACGCGTCCATTGGTAGGTGAATGCGCCCAAGCCGTCGGCGTCTGCAATGCCGCTCGTATCAGCAGTCAGAATTTCACCATCCGTTGGCGTGCCGGTAATCACGGGTTGGCCGGTGGGTACACCGTTTGCGTTGGCGACGGGACTGACCGCTGTGCTGACCAGTGGTCCCTCATCGGTTCCGAGTCCGTCTGTGTAGCTGACTTCCACAGCAATGTTGGTGCCGACATCAGCGGCGGCGAGGGTGTATGTGGTTCCGGTAGCTCCGGCGATGGCGACTCCGTCACGCGTCCATTGGTAGGTGAATGCGCCCAAGCCGTCGGCGTCGCTAATACCGCTGGTGTCGGCTGCGAGGGTTTGGTTTTCAGTCGGTGAACCGGTAACCACCGGAATTCCTACCGGTGAACTGTTGGGCGTTGTGACCGTAACGCGAGCTGCGACGGCGAGGTCGCTGAAGGAAGTTGTGCCGCCCGTTGTCGAAACATCTGTTTTGGTGCCAAACGCACCGGCTGTTGCGCCTGTCTGGTCCCAAGCGCGGAATATAATTCTTGGGTTCTCAGCCACACCGGCAGCAGGCACGTAGCGGACTCGATCTGTGTCTCGCAGCAACAGTGCGTTCGATGTCGAAACCGTACCAACGTCTGTCCAGCCTGATCCCGTGTTGTACTGCCAGGTTCCCGCACCTTCGGTGAAGTGAATGGCAATACCTTCCACGGCGCCTGCATCGATGTCGTCGATTCGGTCCGAGAAAGCCGCGTCACTGGAGACGATTTCCGCAACTGTATTCCCGTTGTTGGTGATGTCGGTGTCGCTGATCGACGTGAACGTCAGCGGCACGGTTGTCGTTAAGGTCGGTGCATCATTGACAGGCAGAACCAGTTGGAAGGCAGATGCCTGATCCGCGCTGTAGGCCGTGGTGCCACCGGAATTGCCGATCAGGTTGACGCCCGTGTCGCCGCTGCTTCTTCCGTCGGTCTGGTCCCACGCTCGGAACACAACCGAACCAGCCGCTCCATTGAAGTTGGCATCAGGAAGAAAGCGAATCCGTGCCGTGTCATCGAGCACCGTGGCGTTGTTGGCAGTGACAGCTCCGAAATTCAGCCACGAACCACCGCCATTCAGGGAGTACTGCCATAGACCACCGGTTCCGTTCACTCCGCGTACCGCGATGCCTTCGGCGGCGCCGGAATCAACATCCGTGGCGCCATCCGTGCCGTTGCTGGCAAGAATTTCTGCAACTGTGTTGCCGAGGTGATTGGTAGCGTCTTCGTTGATATCAGACAGGTTCAGTACCGACTCGGTGAGAACCGGAGCGTTGTTAATGACGGGTATAACGTTGAGTGATGCGGTCTGCGATGCGCTACTGAACGCGGTCGTGCCACCCGATGCACTGATGCTGACGCTGTCACCTGCCCCGCTGACGGTTGTGCGGTCCCACGCTCGGAAAGCGATATTTCCCGATGGTCCGGTGTAGTTGGCATTCGGCACGAACCGGAGTTCCGAAGATGGGTTCAACAGCAACGCGTTATTCAACGCAACACTGTCAATGTCAGTCCATAAGTCGGTCGTGAAAACTCGGTATTGCCACTGGCCGTTTGTATTGTCTGCGGCGATCACAGCAATGCCTTCGACCGAACCGACGTCGGCATCGGTGATGGGATCACCGCCACGGCTGCTGATGATTTCGCTCACGGTGTTGCCGGATGGATCCGGATCGTTCTCGGTAACGTTCGTCAGCGTCAACGTGCCCGCGTTGTCGAGCACCGGAGCATCGTTGACGTTCGTCACCGTGATGTTGAACGTGCCCGCTTGAGTGGCAGCGCCGTCCTCTCCGCCGTCGTAAAGAGCAACGGTGAAGCTATCGCTGCCAGTATCACTGCCGTCGTGGCTGTAGGAAATGAATCCTGCGTCGATGTCGGCCTGAGTGAAGGTGCTGTTCGCACCAAGCACAACTGCTCCACCGCCATCGTTGAAAACAAGACCGCCGCTGGACACGTTGGATGTGATTTCGTACGTAATGTCGGTAGCGGTGTCGTCGACGTCGACGCCGTTCAGCATAGCCGACGTGATGACGTTGTTCAGCGAGTTTTCGTTGACTGTAGTGCCGTTCGTCGTCAGAACGGGCGCGTCGTTGGCACCGATAATTCGAACCGACAGCGTGGCTGTGTCGGTGATCAGATCTGCATCACGTATCGTGTAGGTGACTGTGTCGTACGCTACCTGGCCGGATAGAAGATTGTCGAATGCTCCGTTCGGGTCATAGGTAAAACTGCCATCCGAGCTGACGGAAAAGGTGCCCGCAGCGCCCGCATTGTTGACGCTGACCAGCAATGCGAAATGCTCGTCCGGGTCAATGTCGTTGGCATAGATGCCCGGCGCGGGAATGGACAACGTGCTGTTCGCGGCGACGTTGTAGTCGACCCATTGCGGCCCGCTTGTTCCAGCTCCACCGTCGATGAGTCCGCCGTGGTTGCCGTTGGCCGTTTGGTCAGTGGCGACATCACCAAACCGATCGTTGAAGTTCCAGCTTCCCGCCAGGCCAGCTTCGAGTCCGGTGAGATTGGCGTCAAGGTTGGTTTGAATCTCTGCCTGCGTGCGCGCGGTGTTCCAAATCCGGACTTCGTCGATTTCGCCATCGAAGTATTGGCCAGCGGGATTGTTTTCGCGACTACCGATCCGGAGTTCGTTCAGCGTTGGGTGCTGGTCGCCGATCGAACCGCTGCCGTAATACACGTCCACGAGCGTCCCGTTAACGTACGTACTGACCGTGCCGTTGTCATAGCTGACTGCCACGTGATTCCATTCATTCGTGTCGACGGCGTAGCCGCTGTTTTGCCACGACCAACCGGGGTCCGTATTCGCGAAGCTCCATAAAATTTCACCCTCCGGAGAAACGCCGATTTCGTATTCGCCTTCCTTGTTGATCAGCAGCCTGTTCTGTGTCGCGGAGAATGAGTCGCTTCGGAACCATGTTTCCAGAGTCAGTGTGTTTGTCATCCGTAGCGATGGGG
>CAYZYB010000826.1:0-3102 GCA_964481505.1 uncultured Planctomycetaceae bacterium
GGCTGGTCCATATGCGAAACACCAAAGATCGCAAAATTCGCCGTACCGTCAACATCGGTTACGCGCTGTTTGCGGTGTGCATCGTCATTCTGGTTTCCGGCTTTGCGCTGGTTCGCATCGAAGGTCTGCTGGATCTTAAACATCCCACAGCACGAACAGCCATGTACTGGGCGCACGTCGCCTGTCCGGTCATCGGACTGTGGCTGTATTGGCTGCATCGTCTGGTGGGGCCCAGGATGCGATGGAAGCAGGGGCTTGCCTACGGCGGTTTGGCGGCAGCGGTCGCTTTGGTAATGATCGTGCTGCAATCGCAGGATCCACGACAATGGAATGCCGTTGGCCCGGCATCGGGCGCTGAATATTTCGAACCCTCTTTAACCCGCACTGCGACAGGCAACTTCATTCCGGCGAAGACGCTGGACATGAACGAATATTGCCTCAAATGCCACCAGGATTCCCACAAAGGCTGGGCAGATAGTGCTCACCGCTTCAGTTCGTTTAACAATCCGACGTACCTTGCCAGCGTCGCAGAAACTCGCGAAGTCGCGCTGCAGCGAGACGGCAATGTCAAAGCCTCTCGATTCTGCGCCGGGTGTCACGATCCGGTCCCATTCTTTAGTGGAGCGTTCGATGATCCCGGCTTTGACATGCTGGATCATCCCACGGCAAAGTCCGGAATCACCTGCACGGTTTGTCACGCGATCACCAACGTTAACAGCAACGTGGGAAATTCAGATTTCACCATCGAAGAACCGCAACACTATCCGTTCGCTCACAGCAAGAACAAAATGCTGCAGTGGGTGAATAACCAATTAGTGAAAGCAAAGCCGTCGTTCCACAAAAAGACATTTCTAAAGCCGCTGCACACCAAAGCAGAATTCTGCAGCACCTGCCACAAAGTGAATTTGCCTTTCGAATTAAACCACTACCGCGAATGGTTGCGAGGCCAAAACCACTATGACAGCTGGTTGCTAAGCGGCGTCTCGGGGCATGGAGCACGCAGCTTTTACTATCCGCCGGAAGCAAAAACGAACTGTAACGAATGCCATATGCCGACGGAAAAGTCCACGGACTTTGGTGCCAAAATTGTCGACGATTCAGGCGACCTGAAAATTCATGATCACCTGTTTCCGTCTGCCAATACAGGCATGGCATGGCTGCGAGACCGCGACGAAATCGTGAAGGCGCATCAGGAATACATGCACGGGGTCATGCGAGTCGACATCTTCGGTGTGCGAAACGGCGGAACCATCGAAGGCGAACTTACGGCTCCACTGCGACCACAGATACCGACGCTTGAACGAGGCAGTCGTTACCTGCTGGAAACTGTCATTCGCACCGTCAAGATGGGACACCACTTCACTCAGGGAACAACCGATTCCAACGAAATCTGGTTAGAAATCGTCGCCACGTCGGGCGATCGAACCATCGGCGTCAGCGGACAGCTGCAGGACGACAACAGCGTTGATCCGTGGTCCCATTTTGTCAACAGTTTCATGCTCGACAAGCAGGGCAACCGCATCGACCGCAGAAACGCTCAGGACATTTTTGTTCCTCTGTACAGCCACCAGATTCCTCCTGGCGCCGGTCAAACAGTCCACTATTCGTTGAACGTCCCCCAGGACATAACGGCTCCCGTGCAGGTGAACGTTCGGTTGCTGTATCGAAAATTCGATTCGACTTACATGAAATACGTTGATGAAAAACTAGCGCAACTCGGCGCCGACCCAATTCGCGGGCATCAGCCGGACAAAGCTTATCGCAACGAACTCCCAATCACAGTGCTTGCCGAAGATCGCGTCACGTTTCCTGTTGCGGGCGTCACTGGCGATGTCAGCAACCTCGACCGTGATGTCCCCGCGTGGGAACGCTGGAACGACTACGGCATTGGCATGTTGCTGAAAGGAAAAGCGGAACTCAAAGCAGCGGCAGAAGCATTCGAACAGGTCGAGCATCTGGATCGGTACGACGGTCCATTAAATCTCGCTCGGACACTGCTGCGAGAAGCGGGGAGCGGTCAATTGGACGAAGCCGTAGCAGCCGTTCAGCGCGCCTCAGAATACAAGGATCCTCCGGCGCCACCATGGACGCTGGCGTGGCTCAGCGGTGAACTCAATCGACAGCAGGGGTTCTTGAAGGAGGCGGAAGACAACTTTCGACAGGTGCTGGAATTCCGTACCGCAGAAACTCAGCGGCGAAAGTTCGATTTCAGTCGCGACTACGTGGTCAACAATTTGCTCGGCCTGACGATCTTCGATCGAGCGTTACAGATTCGTGGTGAAGGTCGCAAAGATGAGCGGCAAGCGCGACTGCAGGAAGCAATAAAGGTGTTCGAACGCACGCTGACGCTGGATTCTGAAAACGTCGACGCACACTACAATCTGTCGCAACTCTACGGCTACCTCGGGCAACAGGAACTCGCCGCCAAACACCAAAAACTCCACGCCAAATACAAGCCGGACGACACAGCTCGCGGACAAGCCTACGGCGCTGCTCGCAAAAAATACCCCGCCGCCAACGCCGCGGCAGAACCACTGGTGATCTACGACTTGAATCGCGCATCCAACGAATAGACTTCAACGCCCGAAAACTTCTCGTGCCATGTATTCAGCCTTGCTTTCTCGTCGATGGCGGGACGACGTGCAGTGAAACGATTGAATGATTGAGTTACGAACAGCACCAATTTAACCGTCACTTGCCCCATCATCCTGTCGTTGCAAACTCAAACGATCGCAATAGTCCGTGACAGATTCCGGAAAGCTCATTCCCCGAGAGCGATGCGGTTGTCGCTGATCGAGTTCCTTTCCGTTCACGAATTGGTAAAGTTGCATGCACGATCTCTGAGTTGTCAGCTATGCCGCCGGCGACAGAGATCGCAGTTCGTTTAGCCCACAAACCAAAGCTTGATGTCGCGACAGCAGTGCGAACACTGTGAAATTCCATACGGCCACTTGCAACGTGCCGCCGAGAACGACGTGTTCGTCTGCAGATCCTGTGGTCGAGAGTCGTGTGACCGATGCACGAAGCGCGAACCGTCGGGACCGCTTGTCTGGCTCCTCCGCTGCCCGAATTGTTCAGGCGAGTCGCTCGACCAATTGGACC
>CAYZYB010000827.1:0-3098 GCA_964481505.1 uncultured Planctomycetaceae bacterium
CCACGACCGTGGGACGACGAAACTCTGGCGGCTGAAAAAATGCGCCAGCTTATTCACGGTTACTATGCCTGCGTGAGTTATGTGGATGCCCAAATTGGTCGACTGTTAAAGGCGCTCGACGAAGAAGGGCTTCGTGAAAACACGATCGTGGTTTTGTGGAGTGACCACGGCTGGAAGCTTGGCGAATACCGTGGCTGGGGAAAAATGACCAACTACGAAATCGACGCCCGAGTGCCTTTGATCATTTCCGCACCCGAAATGAAAACTGCCGGCCAGACTTCAGATTCGCTGGTCGAACTGCTTGATCTCTATCCAACTCTGTGCGAAATGACGGGCGTCAAAGTGCCGAGTTTTGTGGAAGGCAAGAGTCTGGTTCCGGTACTCCGCGACCCGGCAACGAAGGTACATCAGTCGGCCGTCAGTCAATATTATCGTAGACACGAGAGTCGTGAATACATGGGCTATTCGCTTCGAACCGACCAGTATCGCTACATCGAATGGCGAGATTTTGGCTTGGGAGAGATCGTCGACCAGGAGTTGTACGACCACAACGAAAGCGAAATGGAAACAGTCAACCTGCTGAAAACAACATCGCCTGAGACCGTGAAGCAGTTGAGCACTCTTCTGAATTCAACTCATCCGCCAAAGAAGCTGACGATGGTTCCGGCCGTTCACACAAGTCCGTCCGGCCTTGGCCGCCTGGCTGCTGACCTTACGTTTGAAAACGAAACGGATATCGAAATTACCGTCTATCCGGTGATCCCCAGCGGCAAAAGAAATCGCGGCCGCAAAATCGCTCCGGGCAAGTCGTTCACCTACCAGGCTCGCATTGGTGGCGTTTTCGTCGTCGAAAGCAAAGACGGCACGATTCACGAAATCCACTCACCCAGCTGGCCGCCGCGCCCAGTGGTCATCCGGAAGTAATTCGGCACGACAAAGGATCAGCAACATCCTGCCTCCGTGCTGCGGCAAGATGTCAGATACGCTGATGCCACTCAAAGCCGGAGCCAAACGCCTTCGGGGTGTGGTAACAAACTGTTGCATTTGAAATGGGTGGCCGGGGTTGGACTGAGCTTGCGAAGGAAACCCCGAAGGTTCACTTGTGCCTCACTCAAACCCCGAACAACCTCGCAACTTTCTGCCACTAAACAGCAACGCGTCTCACAATAGTTGGCAGCGTGCCGTTAGAGCCGCTCGTCGTACACTGTCACAGATTCTGACACGATCAGTGGGTCACTCATCTGCTTGTACTTCACCATCGCCTTCACAGCACCGTTTCTGACAGGCTGATTTCCTTTCAGTTTCAGCTCGAAACTCTTCTGAGTATTCGGAGCGATTCGCAGAATCATGCTGTACTCCACGGTGTTGCGACCTTCCAGCAGCTTGGCTGGAGTTTCGCGACTGCCTGCACCGACCACCTGAATCTCCCGTGGTACTTCCACACGCAACTCAACGTCTGTTGCTTCTGCCGTTCCTCGGTTGTCGATGTTAATCGTGAAGCCGAAGGTTTCTCCAGTTGGCACGGGACCTTCAAGCTGGCTGATTGTGGCGCTAACGTTGTGGATGTCTTCCACAACTGTCGTCGAAACATAATCGTCACTTTGGATGCCGACGTTTTCGAGAATGCGTACGGTGCTTTCCATGTTTCCAGCACGCGTTGGCATGAGTTCCAGTTGAAGTTGTTCTGATCGTTGTGGCCCCAGGCGGTTGATTCTCCAGGTCACCGAATGCGTCGCTTCGTTGTACTGACCGCCCATGTTGGCGCCCATGAACTTCATTCCCTGCGGAATCTGTTCGACAACTTTTGCGTCTACCGCATCAAAGTTTGTTTCGTTCGTAATCACGTTTTCATAGGTGGCCGAACGATTGACGAATCGCCGCTTTGGGCCACGCCGCACGATCTGCAACTGAGCTCCAATAACGTTGGTTCGCCATCCGGCGGATGCAGTCGCCCCTCCAGTGGCACTAACTTCGGCGCGAGCACTGTGTTCACCCGGTTCTCCGGCGACCACGGCAAGCATAATTTCGCGCTGTTCACCAGGCTTCATGGCGCGGATTTCGTACTCCAGATCGCGACCCTGTTCGTGTTTTAGTCCGCCGCTTGCCGGCAGCAGAGTTCGCACGAAGACGTTTTTGGCTTCACCGCTGCCTTCATTCGTGATGATGTAACGATAGGCAACCTCTTCACCCAGTCGGACTTCATCAGGGCCTTCCATCTGCAGACGCAGTTTGGGAGCCGTAATTCGAGTGGTCGCTTTGACGCGAGACTTGAATTTCACAGAAGCGACGCCATCCAAAACACCTTCGCCCGTTGGAGTGACCTGAACAGTAATTTTTTTGGTTTCTCTGGGAGCAATTTCTCCCAGCTTCCAGATCAGTTTGCGAGCGGTCTTGTCATAATCTGATTGCGGGTGAGCCCCTTCCACCGTGGCTGCTTCTGTTACGTCGTCGTCAACAACAACATCGTAAGCAGGAGCGTCGCCTTCGTTGCGGACGAAGATATGGTAGTACAGCGGAGTGCCGACGGTTGCATTTTCCGGAGCTGTTTTCTCCAGCACAAGATTCGGAGTCATTTTGCCGGAAACCTGGCGAACACCGGAATCCATTCGCAAGCCGCTACCCGACCGATCAATGATCGATGTACCATTCGAAGAATTGTCGAATGAACGTGAGTTCTCTCGGCGAGTGCCAGGCAAAGTGTTGTCAAACGAACGAATTTCCGGAGTGCGATTTTCGAACGGATTCGACAACGGAGCCGTGTTGCTTCGCGGCGGAATTCTGTCCGGTCCGGTCTCGAAGCCATTGTTCGCCGGCCCGAAATCTCGAGGATCCTCGTTGATTCGAATTCCCGGTTCGTTGTACTGCGGTACGATTGCGTCACCGGGTTCGTTGTAGTTGCGAACCGGCCGGTCCATCGGCGTCGACGGCGAGAACGAACGATCATTTCGCGGAGCGGGAGCCGGAGCCGGGCCGAAATCGGTCCTCGGCTCGAAGGTGTTGTTCGGCTGAACCGGATCAGGGAACGACTCGTTCATCCCCGGAATAGACAACGATCCGGGCGTACTGACTGGCTCGTCGTCCGGAACAAACGGTAATGA
>CAYZYB010000828.1:0-3093 GCA_964481505.1 uncultured Planctomycetaceae bacterium
ATTCTTTACCATCGGGATCTGTTTTGTAGATGCAACCTCCGGGCGCTCGTTTACCTTTCATGAACTTGCCCTGAACGCGCGGAAGCAACAGGTCTTCGTCCCACGACGGCACGTGCGAATCCACGATTTCTGTGAGCTCCGTACCGTTACCGCAGACGATGACCAGGTTCTTTCCATCCGGGTGCAGCAAAATCGCATGTGGCCCGTGTTCGCCGCCGCCGTTTAGAGCTCGCAGCGTTTCCACGTTGTCGAGTTCGCCATCACCGTCAGTGTCTTTTAAACGATACAAACCGGGGGCATACTTTTTTGCTCGATTCACGCTCACGTACAGACTGTCGAACGCCCACAGCAGTCCCTGAGCTTCTCCGATGTCGAGGTCGATTTTCCGGACGGAAATTTCCTTCGCGCCAAGTATGCCGGGCGGAGTCACCTGATACAGTGAACCGTATTGGTCAGAAACGATCAGCCGCCCTTTTGGATCGACGCAAAGGTTGACCCATGAACCCTGTTCGTCTTTGGGGACGGAATACAGCAGCTCGACATTGAACCCCTTCGCAATTTTCATCGTGGAAACGGGCGTCGCTTCAGGGGCTTTCAGTGGAGCTGCGGCAGCCAGCGATTCTGCATTGATCGCCTTGCCCCATGGACCGCCACCAAGAGCTGCTACGATCTGAGGCTTTTTCCATTCTGCGTTGGGCTTGAAGCCGAGTTCTTTCCAGCCATCCTGTGCCGAAGTAGATGCCTGCCAAGAAGTATCCGTCACTTCTGACCAGGCATCTCGCCAACCGGACTCGAAATCGAGTTTCATCAGCAGCCCGGCGGCGCTGCCACCGTTTTCTGCTTCAACCGAGATGACGTGTTCTTTTTGCGGATCGTCCAGGTCGAGGTGTTTGGACAGATCAACAAACAGTGGCGTCTGCCAGGTGCCGTGCCTGCCTACTTCTTTGCCATCGACAAAGATCTTCATCACGTCATCGCACGCGGCGTACATCCGCACCGCAGCGACCCCACCGCTGTTGATCTGTTTTCGAAAATAAACCCTATCAGCGGGTTTATCGCCATCTTTCAGCCAGATCCACTGAGCGATTTTGGAATCGCTTTTCGCAGCACGCTTACTGGTTTTAGCGGGAGCTTTCCGCTTTACTTTTTTTTTACAGCTGGCAGCTTTTTAAGACGTACATTCCGAAACTGCGCTTTCATGGCTTTGCCGCGATGAACCTGAAAAGCGATCACGCCATCCGATTCGGCTTCTTGTTTCTGATTGTCGGTGATTTCTGCCGTCACAACACCATCGATCATATGCACAACATGATTGCCTTTGGCGATGATGGCCAGTTCGTGCCATTCTGTCAGCACGAATGGTTCCACTTTCACATCCAGCTTCGTGACGTCTTTCTTTCCGTTTGCTTTCACGACAACTTTTTGACCCCGTCTGGCAATTATGCCTCGGCCTTTTTCGTCGTACAGCATGCCGGTGAATTCAGCCTTGGGATGAATGTCTGCCTGATAGCCAACACACACGAATTCGCCACGTTCTTTGTCATGAACACTGCGGTACTGCACCCCCGAGTTGTTTTCGCCTTCCAGACGAAATTCGCAACGGAACTCAAAGTCTGCGGCCATACCATCCCAGATCAGGAATTTGTTGTACTTCAGATGATCCGGCCCATTGGTTTTGCCCGTAATGCAACCCTCCTCCACAGACCAAAGCGTCGGGTCGCCCTTCCACCCAGTCAAATCTTTGCCGTTAAAAAGTTGTTGAAACCCGTCCTCAGCCAGCAAAGACGACGAACAAACGCACAGGCTAAAAATCACAGCAGAACGCAACACAGGTAGGCCTTTCGGTATGGAGTAGATTGCCGTCAAAGATCATCCACCAGCGACGCACAAATGACAAGTGAACTGAGCTGATCCCCGGGAGCTTTCCTCACTGCTTAACGAAGAAACTGTTCCTTGGCACGTCACGCAGTTCTGCAGGTGCTTTTCAATCCGCATCGACTCTGCTTCCTAAAAGTGACCAGCAACGAATGATCAACGGTTTGGGATTAAGCGTTCTCTGTTGCGACGAAAGTTCCGGCATTGGGCCAGTTGGCCTGATGCCGGAACCAACCTTAGCCATGTGGCGAAGAATTTCCTGCGCGCACGCTGCGGCTAAGGGCCGCGTATTCGCTCCGGAACTATTGATCATACTGGAGATACCACGGTTCCGACTTGACGTGCCCCCTTGGGGGTTGCTATCTAACTTCGCTGTGAGACAGAGAATGGACCTGGACCGTGCCGTTGCGACTTTGTTGCCTGGTGTGTGGTGAGCCATACGTCCGGTACATTCTCTGCCGATCGAACAATCAGCGGGCCACCCCGAAGATTCGGAGTTTGATGTTGTTTCCGAATTCGCGCTGTTTGTTTTCTAAATGATTGATGCCCCAGAAATTTACAATTGACGTTTCCGATGAGTGCCTTGCGATTCTTCATGCCGAAGGCATCGACGATCATTCAGAATGGATTCGAAAATTCCTGACACGACAACTGCTTAATGTGAAGCGAACTCTGCGCGAGGCTGCTCACACCAAGTTGATGTGGAATCGAGAATTGCATGCGGCGCTCGTCAGTAGGCTGGGGCACGACGACATCGCGGCCTATGTGCGCGAATCTGTGTACGGAGAATTGAAGGAATTCAATGTCATGCGACCACCAGACTGGAAGACGGTGCGTCGGAAGCAGCGAGCAGACGCAACAGCTTCAGCCAAAGACTCCGAATCAGACGCCGGTGAGAATGAACTCCTGCACCCGGTGAAGATCCCGCAGGACTGGATTGAAACGATTCGCGAAGAAAAATGCCCCATGGTCAGTACCTACATCATGGCGTGCGTACAAAACCGTATTCAACGTGAAACCGGTGAACTCTATCCGGCCAAGAACACCATGCGGAAATTCCTAACAAACTACCGAACCGTATCCAATCGCTGACACCGGTCACGCGTTGATACGGGTGCAGTCGCAGACAGTGGCGAAATTTTAGAGTGTGGCCGGGGCTGGAGTGAGGGACGAGCGCGCTCCCGGGGTTTCCTTCGCAAGCTCAGTCCAACCCCAGCC
>CAYZYB010000829.1:0-3090 GCA_964481505.1 uncultured Planctomycetaceae bacterium
GCGACCACTGGCATCAAAGCAAGGGGGAGGGGGCAAAGCAAAGGCGACGCGGCTCACTGTCATATTTGCGGCGCGGCTTACACAGAATTCATTACTACAGCTGGTTGAATTCTCGCCGCTGGATCGACATCGAAGAAGTTCGGTGGCTCGTGTGTGCCGCGCTGGGTCTGTTCTTCCTACTGCGGTTTGTTCCGCGCGAAAAACCGATCAAGCTGGAACAACTGAAGTGTCATCACTGCGGCGGCGAATTGAAACTGTCGCGCGTGACGTTTTTCAACTGCCGACTGCTGGTGGAGTACTGTCAGTCATTTTTCGACAGCGGATGCAGGGGGGACGGCCCGCCAGCTGATTCGAGCTACCACTCGGAAGCGCGAAGTTGACGCTCTGAAGCACATACGCATACCAGCTGGCACTCGACTATTCGAAGTTTCGAAACTCCGCATCGACGGTGGCCGTAGAAGGGACGCGCGGGCAACCAAAATCGCCGCTGACGTCCCCGATTCAGCGGACTTCGACGCTCTCAACCTGGTCTTCGACCGCGGGTTAAACAGTGCAATGGCTGTTCAACCGTCTGTTCTGGCACTGAAAACGGACGACTGCCAACGGACGACTCGGCTTCAGGCCGCAATGCAAATCCCAATTAGAAAAAACGCAGGCGAAAGAGCGTTGAGGGAACTGCAGAAGCCAGCCGGACTTCTTGAACAAAGACTTATGAGCTTCGGCTGAACGCGAGAAGAATCCAGCACGCGCCGTGCGAGTCACACCAACTCTTCACCCAAGCAATCCTCGGCGCCCAGCCGGAGTTCTTTCGCCATGAGATCCCGTTCATCGGTTACGTGCAGTTCCTTGTAGAAGGATCCATCACTGGCGGATTACGACTCGAAAACTTCACGGCTGATATCAGCTGGGGCGTTGGTGGCGTGCACGCCATCCCCAGAGATCAGAAAGTCTACGAAAACCGCGACGGCCCCTGGCATTTTGTCGACCCGAAACCGCGCCCCCGGAATCCACCGCCCGCCGATGACCGATAGTGGCGAAGTCCAGCCCGCGGGGGCAATCTCATCCAGGCAGGAACTACAACATCATGCGGGCCGAAACATTGAAAAATGCCATCATCCGTCGTTTTTGTACTGGGAAAATACCATCATAGTTTTTTAACGCCGATGTTTCATGATGGCGATGTTTGCCTTCGGTATTATGATACTCCGGCGAGCCAAAGCTGGGCAGCAGAGCTGCTACGCGAAGTTCAATGTCACCACTGGCTGAGGCGAAAATGCTGAATCAATTTACGACTGATGAGTTGCGATCAGCACTCGATGGCGCAAGAGTTGGGATTTGGAGTTGGGATGCTGATTCAGACGAAATTCGCTGGTCGCTGCGCGTCGGTGAAATATACGACTTAGAGCCGGAAGACTACCCTGACGATATCGAAGCGTTCTCAACGTTGCTGGCTTCAGCTGACCAGGATCTGCGGCTTCAGATTTTCGAATCTCTGGATCATGAAACGGGCCGTTTCGAATTCGAACACCGGATCGTGCGACGTGATGGTTCGGTTGGCTGGGTTCGAAATTCCGGCCGCATGGAATTTGGTGAAGACAACCAACCTCAAAAACTGATCGCCACAGCGACTGATTTGACTTCGCAGAAAGAAACCGAGCTTTCGCTGCAGACTCGTGAAAAACAATTTCGTCGTTTTTCCGAACTGACTTCGGACTATCTCTATGAAACCGACATGACGGAGTTTCCGTTGGTTCCCAGTGTCGTGGCGGGGTCCTATGAGCGTATTGTGGGTTACACAAAAAGCGAGTTGGCCGAGAGAGGCGGCTGGATGGGCATCATGAATCCCGATGACCTGAAAGCGGGCGAAGTGGTGTGGGAGCGGTTAAAGGTTGGCGTGCCGACGGTGCACGAGTACCGCATTGTTAACAGTGATGGAGAAACGCGTTGGCTTCGCGATCATTCTCGGCCCATATTGGAGGATGGCAAACTGGTTCGGCTGCTTGGTGGCGTGAAAGATATCACTGAAACCAAAGCACTGCAGGAACGCCTGTTGCAGGCGCAGAAACATGAAGCGGTGGCACATTTGGCAGGTGCTGTCGCCCACGACTTCAATAACCTGATGTGCGTCGTTGTGGGAGCAACGGAATTGATGTCGATGGACCGAACTGATCGTGAAAGGGAGCGTCTGCAGGCAGATATTCTGCTGGCCTGTGATCGAGCGACCGAATTGTCTCGTTCGCTGTTAACATTCAGCGGAAACGATCTTCCTGTAACTCAGGTTGTCCGACTTTCCGAAACCGTTGATAACACGCAGAGCTTACTGCAGCGAGCAGTTGGGGAACAAATTGAGGTCAATCTGGAATGTTCACCGGACGTCAATGACAAAGTCGAAATCGATCAAGGCCATCTGCAATTGGTGCTGCTGAATCTGGCCACAAACGCTCGAAAGGCGATGCAGGATCAGGGCAAGTTAAGCATTTCTGTTACGGCAGTTGACCTGAACAGTATCGAACTTCCGGAAATGCACCTGGAGCAAAGCGTCCTGTTGCAAGTCTCTGACACGGGTTGCGGAATCGCTGAACAGGATTTCGAACGGGTCTTTGAACCGTTCTTCACGACAGCGGCTGATGGGAAGGGTTTTGGGATCGGACTTGCCACCTGCCGACAGATCATCGACCAGGCCGGAGGAACGATTCGGGTGAGCGGTCGCGAGAGTCAGGGAGCAACGTTTTCGATTTACCTGCCAACTGTTGACAAGGTGGCCAGTCTGTCTCAGGTCAGCTCCCACCAATTTACGACGGGCGGAAAGGAACGTATTTTGGTTGTCGAAGACGACTCGGCAGTTCGCCGAGTTTCAGAGCATGCTTTAAAATCACATGGCTACGAAGTCATCGCGGTGGACTGTGTCAAAGCTGCTCAACAGCAAATCGCTGACAGGGAGTTCGATCTCGTGGTAATCGACATACAACTTCCGGATGGTGACGGCTGCACTTTCGTCAGGGAACTGCAGAAAATCGCACCCGGATTGCCAGCGCTACTTGTGTCCGGCCACATCAACGACAAAGTGCGTGACAGAATTCGCGTAGAAGG
>CAYZYB010000830.1:0-3090 GCA_964481505.1 uncultured Planctomycetaceae bacterium
TCCTGGCACAGAACCAGTAGCTGGTAGCAACCCAATCACCACGGAAACCATGCCCCGTGACCCGTCAGAATCCGGCGGTGACGATGTCGCGCAAAACGCCGTTTCTCCGTTTGTCGTCTATCACCTGGATGGTGAACAATACGCCGCCGCAACATTGCCGATGGCATGGGGAACCGCCCGAAATGGTGACGTCATCGAATTGAACTTCGACGGCCCTCTACCGACGCCAACCTATCGCCTGGGAGCGTTAGGATCTGTCGAACAGCAGCAGATTACCATTCGCGCTGGGGACGGGTATTCGCCGGTCCTCGTTTTCGAGGGAGACATGCGAACGAATCGTCCGAGCCTTCCCGGTCAGCTCTTTTATCTCGCCAACAATCTACAGCTCGCAATCTCCGGAATCGACTTTCAGGTCGATGTTAAGGAAGACGTTCAGGATGACAAATGGGTGTTGTTCGAATGCAGTGGTGCCAACCGCATCGACATGCAGGATTGCACGATCACCATCAGAAATCGTATCCAGCGCGAAGCCTGTGTGTTTCGCTTCAATGATCAGACGCCGGGCTCGACAACGGCCAACCACACAGAAGTCAGCCTCAAAAATGTGATCGTTCGTGGAGGCTGCGATCTCGCTATTGTGGACGACCCTGTCGGGGGCAGTTTCTCCGCCCAAAACTGCGGCTTTGCACTCGATGGATCGCTCATCCACAGCCGCGGAAGTAACGCGATGGTGCCACAGGGGAATCTCACTCTAACCCTCAATCACACCACGAGTATTCTCAGCGAATCGGCGATATTGATGCGGGCGAGTGAGTTTTCGGAACTTGAAGAAATGGATCGCACGCTGCCCAAACTGGATGTCATAAGCGAAGCGTGTGTTTACGCAACAGTTTCGCCAACGGCAACACTGGCCGACATTCGAGGCCAGGCTTATCGCGAAGAACTGCAGGACAATCTCACGTGGAACGGTGCCAGCAATCTATACAACGGCTACACCACGTTTTGGGTGATTGAAAGCGAATCGCCGGACGGGGATATCAGGACGTCAGACTTTGACGAATGGGTCAACACATGGCAGCGAATGTCAATTGCCAGCGAAACGGATGCCGACGTTATGGCGGATGACGTATGGATGAATCGTACGCCGCCCCCTGATCGCCTATCACTGCATGAAGTGCCTTCAAACGCATTCGCCCTAAATCGGCGGTTCTTCTACGACAGTGCTGACATCACAGCTCGCCATTCGCTGGATGCACAGGGGAGAATTGCTGGAGTCGACGCACCACGCCTGCCGGAATTCCCACAACCAACGCCCCAGCCACCAGCAGCTGAACCGGAAGAAACCCTCACTCCAGCCACCACCATCGAAGCCGCAGCAACTGCAGACGACGCAGGTTAGGACTCGCGCGTCACCAGCCGCTTCAGCAAACCCCACAGCTGAACGTTCGTAATCTGGCTTGGCAAACAAACCAGGACCGCAGTCGTCACCACTGTATGGATGCGAAAGTTGCCCCTTGTGACACCTGCAGTTCCTCGAAGTTTGTGTTTTCTGAAGATGCGGTTTCAGGAATGTCGTCGAGTCACAATCGACTACCGAGAGTATGGCACACATCAAAGGCGACCAAAGCCACCTCGCCAACATAGATGCAAGACGCCGCTCAACAGACAATTACGACTCTCAGAATCTCTGTCACTGCACAAAAAAAGGATCTGACGAGGAAGTGAAAATCGCCCCTGATTCTTCGTGATCCGTAAAGCAACCATTCGCGGCTCTGAACGGTCGACCTCGAAACAAAATTCGTCGGTCTACCGTAAGATGAGCAACATGCTTTCCCGGCTGCAACTCAGTCGCCATGGATCTACCGGCGATCGCACCAGTCCGCAATGTTCTACACATCCTGCGCGACGGAAAGGCGTACGAAACGCCAGCTGGCAATAAAAGGGTTACTGTCTTTCCTTCAGTATTCACGATGCGAAGGCTTCCGGGGAAATCCGTCATTCCGCGATATTGGAGAAAAGGATCGCAAACTTCGATTGGAGCGTCTGTGCAGTTCAAGAACGAGATGTCAAAGTGCGTCCGCTTGTTCTGATTCCTCACAACGAGCTTTGGCAGCACAGCGAGCTGATTGGAATCTTCCATTCGCGTCTTTATCGGAACGTCTTCGAATCTGGATATCGAACATTTAAGACTCCGAAACTCCCCAATTTTCAAAGGCTCGGACACAGCTTCGATATCTACAGAACGAAAGCCACCAACTTCAGGCGTCCTAAATCTGCCGGCAGTCACATAAGATGGAGCCCATTTGATTTTGACCTCCGCCTTTTCATGAAGATAAATCCAAACTGGCGCCCCAACGATCACGCCCTTTTGTACCAAAATTGAATCAACAATTGGCTCATTTACAGCAGCCGGTCGGTTCAGCGTCAGTCGTTGCGCACCAGAAAAAGCACGTCCATCCAAAGACTTACTGTTGTGTGCAAAACGCTGACATAGTTAAGGTCATGAGCCCTGAGAAACGGATCCCGAATGCACATTGCGGCTTTCGCACGCTGCGTGACGTCCAATACAAACACCGTCCGCTGTGCAGTGGGCTGCATCCGAATTCCGAACACAGGCAATCGGTCGTCGCAATAGCTTCCTGCGGAGAAGAAAAGAATGTGAACCAGCAAATTGAAACCGAGCAGCCTCGTCTTCGTCGGCTTTTCTCTGAGAACGGCATCGGGCCACACGTCAGCATAACGTCAAAACCATGAGCGTCAGTACAGTCCGATCCACAGTATCAGCTGTGAAGGTCGTCGACTTGTGCACTCGGCTTCACTCGAGAAACATCACCTGAAATTCATAACAACGCCGGAGGTCAAGGAATTTCAACATTAGCGACTTCCGATCACAAGTCAACAAAAGGTTCCTGACACCGTTTTTGCACGTTTTTGCACGTTTCTTTCCCCCGCGAACATTCACGCTGAGTCAAAAGCGTGCGCCGCAGTTGCTCGGTCGGTGCGCGGAACTTGCATTCCACATCCGCTGACCGATAGAATCAATATTCCACCAAACCGAGTTCATTCCACATCAGTTGGTGTGCCTAGGAG
>CAYZYB010000831.1:0-3088 GCA_964481505.1 uncultured Planctomycetaceae bacterium
TTCTTAGGGTCATTATTGTGATGTGTTAGTGAATGAAATCCTTTGGACACGCCATGAACGTCAAAGGTACCGCCGGAAAGTTCCTGCCGCACGTTGTATGTGATAACACGAGTCGAATCTGTGTTGTAGGCCAGCACAATGAGGTCGTACATCAGCTTCTGGTATTCATCATAGTCGAATTCGCGAGAAGACGGTGTCAGCGATTTTGAGTAGTCACCGATACCACTGAGCTGCGGTTGCGGCTTTGGCTTTTTCGACCAGTCGATGTCTCGCTGCAGCTGATTTTCAACTTCGCGAACGGCAGTGAAGTATTCATCCAGCTTTCGACGGTCGTCTTTTCCAACATCACGCTGCAGCTGTTTCGTCTGTGACGTGACCAAATCCAGAATGCTGCCTCGGCGACGAAACCCCTCGTCGCGCTGCTTCGCTTCGCGGACATCATCGATCTGAAACAACCGGCTGAACAGGACGTGCGGATCGTTTTCGGCGGCGAGCGGAATCCCGTTTTCGCTCCACGAAAGCGTGGCCAGTCCCTGATTACCAAAATTGGTCCCTCGAGCGATTGAAAGCTGCAACGACGGAAAGCGAGTCGCGCTACCGATTTTTCCGGCGACGACCTGATCGGCCGAGATTCCGCCTTTGATGCCTGATGATGTCCAGCCTTCTGTGCCTGTCAGAAAACTGTAGTCGCCCGTGTGTCCGCCTCCATGTTCTAACTGCAAACCCGACAGGATGGTCATGCGTTTGCGAAACGGTTCCAGAGGCTTCACGATGCGAGGAAGATCGCAGTCAACTCCGGCAGCCTTCGGAAAAAACTCTCGGATGTTCATGCCAGTGCCGAAGTGAGCCACCAACATTCTGGCGGGTACTTCCGGGACTGCTCCCGCGGCCCATGCTGATCGAGGAACCATGGCGTCCAGCATCGGCAGGCTGATCGTGGCCGCGGTAGCTTTCAGAGTCGAACGGCGATTCAGCGGTTTCGGCTGCATCTCTTCACTTTCCAGACGAGCAGTTTTTCTTGCGGACGAAGCATTCATCGTACCGGCGACTTCGCACATCCGTCAAACACCATTACATAACGCCATAAGGCTGGAATGAATCCGCTGCCGGAACGCCTGGATGACTCATTTTGCGAAACGGCCACAACATTGTGTCGAGCTCTTGTGTGAGCAATCAAAATTCGAGTGGCCGCATATCACCACGCTGATCCTGAAGAAGTCGAAGCGGCCAGAGATTTCAACCAATTGGTTAGACCGATCTCTGTGCGGCACCACGCATCAACTCCGCCAACTGCGTCGCTGATTCGTCGCCCTCAATGGAGACACTGGTGCATTCTTCGAGGTTGCGGAACCAGGTGTGTTGACGCTTGGCAAACTGACGGGTGCCGGTTTTGATTTGTTCGACGCAATCATCGAGCGGGCGGTTTTCTTCCAGGTGAGCGATGATTTCACGATAGCCGAGTGCTTGTCGTGCCGTTCTGCCAGGCGGCGGTGACTCCTTAAGCAACTGGCGAGTTTCTTCAAGAAGTCCTTCAGCCATCATCAGATCCACTCGCCGGTTGATGCGATCGTGCAACCAGGGCCGCGGCGGATCGATCCACAGCACAGCCGCAGGTCGCTGGTCTGACGGAACGGGGCGATGGTCCTGCTGTGCGGATAGCGGCGTTCCTGTGATGCGAAACACTTCGATCGCGCGAATCACTCGTCGGGTGTCGTTGGGATGAAGTCGAGCGGCCGTTGACGGGTCGACTTCGCGAAGTTGCTGATGCAGCCAATCTTTGCCATTGGCTTCCATAGACTGTTCAAGCTGTTTTCGAAGTTTCCAGTCAGCTTCCGGCCCTTCAAAGACGCCTCTCAGGATAGATCGCAAGTACAGTCCAGTCCCTCCAACGAACAATGGTATGCGACCTCGATCAACAATGTCGGCAACCGCCGCCCATGCCTGTTGAGCGTAATCTGCGACGCTGAATTCTTCATGCGGATCGACAATGTCAATCAGATGGTGCGGCACCTGGCCCAGTTCAATCGACGTCGGCTTGGCGGTACCGATGTCCATTCGACGATAAATCGCCATCGAATCCATCGAAACGATTTCTGCATTCAACATCGCCGCAAGTTGCAGGGCTGTAGCGGTTTTGCCTCCCGCGGTCGGTCCCGCAAGAAACCAACAGCTGCGCAAAAGTGGATTGATTGAGGGCATAGGATATCGATAACCGTCGAACACCTGCGTCTGGCGACGAATATTCGCACCAACGTGACGGTGATCACTCGTAACAAGCTCGAACTTTAAAAATCCATCCGCGGAGAAAACAGACGTTCGCATGTTACCACGTTTTTGGGCTGACCCAACCGGCTTAGACTATCGCTCGCCGGGAATGATGAACGTAAAACATCAGTGTGTTGCCCTTGAGCACACATTTACTTCTGCTTTTTCTTTTTCCGGCGAGTTTTAAAGGTCGCTCCGTTATCTGGAGGCAGAGATTGATGCCAGGCAATCAGTGACGAAGTCAGCTTCTTCACGACGTCAGAATGGGCGGCGGCTACGTTTTGCTCTTCGCCGCGGTCTGTCTCAAGGTCGTACAGTTCAACTTCCGTCCCATCGTATTCACACAGCAACTTCCACTTGCCATCTCGAACCGCCAGGTCTGGCAGATCTTCATCGCCATAAAAAGCGTTCCGATCCGGTGGCCGTCGAAACATGATGGGTGCCTGCCGTGATCCGCCACGCCCAAGCAACGTGTCTGCCAATGCCTCACCGTCGTATTCGACACCGTGCGGAGGTTCCGAGCCTGTGATTTCCAACAGCGTCGGGACAAGGTCGATGGCTGAAAAGACCGAATCACGGTCGACGTAATTCGTTTTCGTCAGCAACCGGGGAGCCCATGCGATCAGCGAAGAACGTATACCACCTTCGTAAAGTTGCGTCTTGTACCCACGAAACGGTCCCGCCTGTCCGGCACCGAGTTCCGGTCCGTTGTCAGAACAAATCAGAACCAGCGTGTTCTGTCTGAGGCTTTCGTCGTCACGAATCAGATCGAACAGCTTGCCCAGCTGCCGATCCATTTCCTGCAGTACAGAAAGATAGAGCC
>CAYZYB010000832.1:0-3086 GCA_964481505.1 uncultured Planctomycetaceae bacterium
GCATCCGAGTTGAGGCTCCGCCATTCGGCAGCGTGGAAGTGATTTTCACAACGTGATACACGAGCGTTCGGACACCGTGCACGCTACAATGAATTTGTTACCACAAAACTAACTGTGACACGAATCGTAGACAACAAATACATGTCAAGCGTCAGAGCTTCTAAGATAAACGCCTAACAATCTTCCACGCACTTTTTCGGAGCGACAACGGAGCGTTTCGGAGCGGTAGCTCACCTTTGGTCGCGGCCATGCCGCATTAGGTCAAAACAATGATGAAACTCAAAAGTCTTGTTCTCACCATTCTCATCCTGACCTTCGCCGCGGACGCCTTCGCTCAAGGGAAACGCAAAAAGCCTGCGCCACCAAAGCACAAGTGGCGCGTGCAGCAGCTTCACAAAGACAACAACGAAGGTATCGCCGTTGGTGACATCGACGGCGATGGAAAACTTGATATTACGGCCGGCGAGTTCTGGTATCAGGCTCCGGATTTCAAACAGCGTCCGGTTCGCGGGCTTGAGACTTTCGGCGCTGACTACCTGCAGAACAACTCTGAGCACCTTTACGACATGGACGGAGACGGGGACCTTGACGTACTCGCCGGAGCCTTCACCAATTCCATTGTGAGCTGGTATGAAAACCAGGGAGCGGGCAATTACGACGTCGAAGCCTGGCCGGTACACAAGCTCATTGACACCGGCACGGCACACAACGAAGCGACGTTTCTGCACGACATTGACGGAGACGGTATGCCGGAGTTCATTGAGAATTCCTGGAACGTGAAGAATCCCACGCAGATTGTCCGTCTCATTAGAGGCGACGACGGCAAAGTGACCGCGACGAAACATCTCGTGTCGGAAGTCGGCACCAACGGGCACGGCATGGGCTTCGGCGATATCAATGGAGACGGGAAGCAGGACATTCTGTTTCAGGCGGGCTGGTATGAGCAGCCCAAAGCAGACCCATTCAGCAGCCGCTGGCAATATCGCCACGATTTCGATTTGCCGCACGCCAGTTGCCCCGTGCTGGTTGTTGACCTCAACAAAGACGGCCAAAACGACATCGTCTGGGCGGACGGTCACAGCTACGGTCTGTACTGGCACGAGCAACTTCAGCCTCAGTCCGACGGCACAACGATCTGGCGGCAGCACCTGATCGACAAAAAGTTCTCGCAGGGCCACGCGCTGGCCTGGGACGATGTCGACAACGGCGGCCGGCCGGAACTTATCGCCGGCAAACGCTACTACGCGCACTCAGGCCGCGACGCCGGTGCGGAAGATGACATCACGGTTCAGTTCTATGACTGGAATGCAGAAAACCAGACCTGGGCAAAACACCTGATTTCGACCGCTCCAGCAGGAAAAGGCCCCGGCATCGGCCTGCAGATTCGCGTCCACGACCTCGACGGCAATGGCTGGAAAGACATTGTCGTTCCCGGCAAAAGCGGGACTCACATCATCTGGAATGATGGCAAGTAGGGGTTACCTGCGTCAGCAAGGGGGTGCAGTTGTCTAATCTGAGGCGACTCTCTGAGTCTGACGTTCCGATCCTCCCCCGGCGGAAGCAACCATTTCGACTGGGCGCCGTATCTGGCTGGTGACATCTACGGTATGAGTTTCACCTATCATTCAGCTTGGGCGCACCCGCTGACGTTTGGGATTTTCGATACACCGCAGACGGGAAACTGGAATGCCGACACAAACGGCAACTACGACTCCGCGTTTGGAGTTTGGAGCCTGGGGCAGAAACTGGGATTCCGGAGAAGATGGCAATACGACGAGAACTTCGGGGGCAGACAGCAATACCGAATTCGAAGTTCTGCTGAATTGTGACGAAGTCGTTGGCGCTGCCGATGCCTGGGGGGACGAAACTTTGGTCGTCACCGAAGCTATCGACTTCGAAAGTTCCGGTCGCTAATTCTCAAATGCCGCACTTGATGCAACGGGTTTCGGAAAAGGCCAGACCATCATTCACACGATGACTGCACTACGGACGCTTCCGGCACCGCCCCCTTCAATTTCCATCTGTCGACGCTCGCACTTCGCACACTCATCACCAGTACCAGTACCACGACAGATCCTTCCGGCAACATTTCCGAATTCTCGCTTGGTGTTGAGGTGAATCAAAGGCTGCCAGGCCTGATCAGAACAGCTTTCATACACATATCGATCACCGTGAAGGTGACCGACGACGTGCGGCCATCAGCCGCGCGATCTTGGGCACGGTGAACGACCCCAACTATCACCAGCGACGCTGCCAGTGATTTAGATGCCGATGCACTCGTTTCACCACTGGAAGGTCGCACTGCTGTACGGCGGATTGGCTACGTCCGAGCGGACGTGGTGGGTCGTAAATCACTGGCGGCGTCTTCAGTCGCTGTACGAGAGAATACACCGAATGCTCCGGTGCTGGTCGCACCACTCACGTTTGGATGAATAATGGAGAAAACGCCAGTTCCGATGCAATCTTCCCTTGATCGTTTACACAGCCTTTTGAGGATGATGGCTGAGAACCTCCTAGTCCTTAAACCAGCGTCGGTCAGGGCTTGGACCTGAAAGGGAAAAGAAAACCTCCTTTGTTTTCGGTGTTTGTTTGACTCACAGATCAACAAGCGACGGTCGGCAAAGAGGTTGTCAGGTGAATCGCAGTTTACGACGAAAGCTTGATGCGAAGAAGCGTCAGCGACAACGCAAAATTCGAGAACAGAGAAAACGCCAGCAGGCTCCCATGCTCGGCTGTCCGAAAACGAAGCTCGAAGTCAGCGATAAAACGAACGCCGTTAACTGTGGCGGGCTCGCCGTTGTGCAGCAGATGGTCAGACAGGTTGGACTCGCCGAAAGCGTCAATCGCGGCTGCCCGATCTTCAAAATGCACATGCCCTGCACTGAAGCCGATCATGTGCTCAACATCGCCTTCAACCTGTTCGCCGGCGGCGCGTGCCTGGAACATCTCGAGCTGCGGCGAAACGATGAAGCGTATTTGAATCTGCTGGGACCTCAGCGGATTCCCGATCCTACGACCGCCGGAGATTTTTGCAGACGCTTTTCTCCGTAGTCTGTCGATCAGCTAATGGATGCGATCAACGACAC
>CAYZYB010000833.1:0-3086 GCA_964481505.1 uncultured Planctomycetaceae bacterium
CTTTGAAGCCTTCGCGAACGTCTACCGATCTGCTTTCGCTGATATGCGGCGAGTGAACGCGGGCGAAGCGATTGATGTCGCATCCGCCATCTACCCAACGGTTCAGGACGGCTTCGACGGAGTGCAGTTCATGACATGCTGCCTGAACAGCAATGACAACGGTTCCACATGGCAGGACTGGTCTCAGTAACGCGTTGCTGCAAAGTAAAGTGACTGCTTTAATTCGCTTGGGTGTGGTAGCAGAATGTTGCATTTGAAATGGCTGGACGTGGTTGGACTGAGCCTGCGAAGGAAACCCCGGGGGTTCGCTCGTGCTTCGCTACAACCCAGGCCACCCTTTCCAACTTCGCAACTTGCTCCGACTACACCCCGTTCGCTTACGGACCGTTATGCGACGTCGAAAATTCGGAGAACCGTATTACATTAACCAACTCCACTGCACGCTGGCCTGGTCATCTGACCTCGGTTCAGTGGGGAGCCTTGAATCTCCACGGGGGCTGTCGATTGGAATTCGATGATCCCATTGTCCGGCGAGTTATTGCCGAGTCACAACGCCACCTCCACCACCAAAGCTCATCAACTCCCTCGGCGAAACTGCAACCTATCGCAGCACCCACCACCCCACGCCAGCGTCTGCCGGGGCGTCCCGGTTAGAGTTTGGGGCGGGAGGCGGCCATTTTTTGTTGGCGTTTTCGGCGTTCTGCTCGCTTGGCTTCTTCTTCTGGTGCGAACTGAGGGCGATTGTTGTTGTTACCGCCCATGCCACTTGACGCGATCTGCATTTTGGCTTCGTTCCATTGCCAGCCAAGTGGGTCGCCGAGTTCGACGGAAGCCAGGAAGGCCCATGGTGTTCCCGGATGCTCGTCGATGACGCGTGTCAGGTATTCAACCGCTTTTTTGTGCAGTCTACGAACAGTGGCACTGCCGTTGACGGTTTCTGATGGAGCCAGCACCCATTGGTTGTTGCCTGGCTTTTTAAAGGTCTTGGGGACCGACTTCATTTCGGCGAGCATGGCGTTGTAGCCGAATGCTCGAACACGCATCGCCAGAACACGGCCTATCGCCAGGTCAAAGCCCGCTCGCCAGCGATCGGAATCCAGCTTAGCACGGTCCTTTTCTCCAGCTTCCAGCATGGTGTGGAGCTTTTCGAGGAAGTGATCCAGTACCGCGAGCGGCTTCTGTGCCTCTGTGATCTGCTGCCGGAGAATGTTGTCGTTGTTGGCCTGAAACTTCAGCTGAGGAATCGGGACGTCACCGACATTGAATAACTCTTTTGCTCCCGCACTAACCAGAGCCATCTTGGCACGGTTGCTGGTGAGCTGGCGTTCGTAGTCTCGTTGAGGGCGGTAGTCGGGAAGGTACTTTCGCATGATTCCGCTGTCCCATTTGCGGCGGTTGCTGTCTTCTGCGATGAAGAAGATCCCACCGGTTTCTGCACACAGGCGAGACAGCGTGTACGGTCCGTAGCCTGATGACATGCGTTCCAATCCGCGGGCTCGTTGAGTCCAGAATGGCAGCTGAATGCCTTCGGCTCGAATCGTCTCCGGTCCCATGTCGGCGGGTAGCTCTTCTTCGAACGTTTCGCCGTCTGCTTCCCACTTCGTGAGGATGTAGCCCTTTTCGCGACCGAAGACAGATGAGTTTCCAACGCAGTAACAGCTAACGCCTTCGCGGCTGCATTTTCTAACGGTTTCCTCCAGCAGATTATAATCATCTCCGCGTTCGTCGGTGACCAGTATGAACATCATCTTGGCTCGCATTTTGCGTTGATGCGGCATGAACGTTTTCAATGCGGCGTTGACAGCACTGAAAACCATTTCTTTGCCGGATTTGTCGTTCTTGATGGAAGCGACAGCTTTCACCAGGGTCGGTAGATCAGCGGTCGGTTCTCCCTGAAGAATGTGGACCTCTTTGCCATAGCCAACAACTCCGCTGCGTAGAGCTTCTTCCGCTCCGACGTCCAGTGCGCCTAGCTGTTTGTAGACTCCCTGGAAGCGTTTCGAAATGGCTTCGCGGCGTCCTTCCATCGACAGCGATTCATCCATCAACCAAACAACCAGAGTTTTCTGCTGACGGAGTGAAGCGGCGATTTCCTGACTGATGCGGTCGATCGCGCCGTCGGTGCCACCAGGATGTTCTGTGGTGCCGGTCAGATCGATCGCAGACATCATTTCTGCTTCGTTTGGCGTGGCCATTGTTTCGGGAACGGGAACGCGGACGTCGGTAACAAGTTCGTCGATGCGTTGTTGTTCTTCACGATGGTTGTCAACACCACTGTTCTGAGCCGCCTGCATGGACGGGCCAGCGATGTTCAGATCTGACATGCTGCCGATTTCTTCGGTCGGCTTCGTGTCGATCACGTACTCTTCCTGAAGCACTTCTTCCGGTTCGATAGAAGATGTCAGATCGACTTCGGCCTGAGTTTCAATAACCCAGGTGATACTCATCAGCGTAATGATAATACCGACGTGAACCAGCAGGCTGATGCCCCAGGCAGGCATGTCATACAGCGTGTCCCAGATTCCGCCAACAGCTTCATCCTCGTCGATCTGCGCTGTTGGATTGGCTTCGATAGCACTCATGCAAAAACCCCTGGTCGTCCAGTCCTGATGGATTGAAACTCACTACTCTGCTCTTCGTAGTCTGCCACCGTTGCCCTGTAGGCAAACAGCGAACGGCACCCTTTGCCTTAGCATAACGCAAAAACAAAGAAACAAACACTATTATCGTAGCTCAGAAAGCTGCGACTGGCAAAATTCTCACCTCAGTAGACGCGATGTATTCCCAATGCCAGAAATGGGTTACGACGTTAGTGACGCCTTCAAACAAACGCCTCTGCCTGTTCATCTGTTCGACAGTTTTGATGATTCCGCCCACATTTTGACCAAAATGACTCTGCTAAGCAGCGATTTCCGGGGATAGACGGTGGTCTGCCTTGTCTGCTCAACGCTCGGTTTGGGGCGACGCAATAGATTTCTGCTGCCACAGACGAGTTGCAAAGCGTCACCGATCGACCAGAATTGAGGTGGCCAAACCGCTCGCCCCGTGACAGCATTCGGCTTCGATGCATGGATACTTTTGTGGAC
>CAYZYB010000834.1:0-3083 GCA_964481505.1 uncultured Planctomycetaceae bacterium
AATAAATTCATTGCGTATTTATTATGCGGACTCGTTGTCGTTGCTGGACCAGGCACCGTCGCGGATGACGCCACGGTCGAACAGATCCTGCAGCGATTGCAGCGGACTGAACAGCGATTGATCGACCTCGAACAGGAAAAGTCTCGCCGTTTCGTAATGTATCCAACCCATATACCTCGAATCAGCCGCTTTCGATTCCATTCCCGCTCAGCGACGAAGATGCGGAAGAGGAGAAGAATGAAAAAGACAACGAGCCGGACTTCGAGGAACGTCTGAAGAAGCTGGAAGAAGGCTGGGAAGAATTGGATGTCGCCTGGTCTGCTTTTGACAAAGCGCAGAAGCAAAAGAAGGCAGATGCGGCGAAGAAGCCTACCTTCAAAATTAACGGCCGAATTCACGGTGACTTCTGGGACTTCATCAGTGACGATGATGCAGTTGGGTTTCTTGAGAATCCAGTTTCCGGAGATCCCAACGACGGCGCAGACCCCGAAGATCGCTTTGCCTTCCGCCGAATTCGGCTGGAAATGAAAGGCGATGTGAAGGACTCAATGCTCTGGCGATTGCAAGTTGAGTTCGCTAGTCCCTCTGCACCACAGATCAGAGACGTTTACCTTGGTTTTAAGAACCTACCCAACAACCAGCAGCTTCTGATCGGTAATCAAAAGCGACCACTGGGGTTGGATCACTTAAACAGTAGCCGCTACAACGTGTTCACTGAACGTCCGTTTGTTGTGGAAGCGTTTAACGAAGATGCTCGCCGGCCCGGTATCTGTATGTATGGTCATTCAGACGATCTTTCGTTCAACTGGCGATATGGAGCATACTACCTGGAGAACATTCCGGATGACGGAGCTTACCTGGGTGATCAGCGTCAGATGAGCGGCAACTTTCGTTTGGCCGGAAGTCCGTGGTACGACGAGTCTTCCGGGGGCCGCGGTTATTTGCACTGGGCTGTCGCTGGTATGTTTGCCAAGCCCGATGGTAACGATACAAACACAGATGGCCACAGTAATGAAGGCCGATTCCGCACGCGTCCCGAAGCACGAAGTACAGCTCGCTGGTTAGATACCGGTCGAATCCCGGGAGCTGATTGGTACGAACTCCTTGCTGTTGAAGGGATCTTTAACGTCGGGTCTCTGCAGATTGTTGGAGAGTACATGCATACCTTCATGCAGCGAGATGGATTTGCTGACACGCAATTCGGTGGTGGATATGTTTATGCCAACTACATGCTCACCGGGGAGCACATCCCTTATGACCGCAAGAGCGGAACCATCGGACGTCTGATGCCATTCGAAGACTTCTTCCTGCTGGATCGTTGTGGCGGGGGAAGCTGTAATGGCTGGGGAGCGTGGGGCGTTGCTGCTCGATACTCGTATCTGGACCTTTCTGATGCTGACGTGCTGGGTGGAGTTGGTGAGTCAGCATCACTGGCCGTGAACTGGCATTGGAATGCTTACACCAAATTGCAGTTCAATCTGATTTACGGTGACATCGACGATCGCAACCCAGCCACTGGCACTACCGGTGGTAACTATCTGATTGCTGGAACTCGATTCGCGATCGAATTCTAACAGCATGCAGAGAGTAATCGGTGCCGCGAAAATCGACAGCGTTGCACGAGCACGAGTGCTTTCGTGATGAGCTCACTTACGAGATTGACCGACGGCCAGCTCACCGAATTCATCAGCCTGTTTTCGCGGTTAGAATTCCACCTGAAACTGAGTTCGAAACAATGTGCCGGAATCTCCTACAAGCAGTTCGGTTGCGGTATTGTTAAGCGGACTGCCGTCGATTTGAGTCACGTCAAACGTGAGCTTGAGCTTCGGGCTGTCGATGGGGTACCAGTTAACGGCCGCACCATATTCAGAGGTGTCGCCAAACGGTCCGCTGACCTGCGAATAGCGGATGTTCCAGTCAAGCTTATTCGGAACAATTACGTTTCCGCCTTCGACGAAGAAACCACGTTGAGCAATCTTTGATCGCCCGAGAGGCCCGTTGCCCTGCAGATCCTGTAGCCACCGAAAATAGACTTCTGCGTTAATGCTCCAGCCCTGATACTTCACCGCGGCATCCACCGCATACAGATAGACATCAAACTCTGAGACTCGTGTTCCGGGCGCCAGAGCTCCGTTTTGTGTCAAAAGAGTGCCGTCCGTCAACCGCACGAAGGTGTTTTCTCGCAACGGAGCACCGTTTGCGTCTAGTCCCTGTTGAGCTGCCCAGGTAAAACTATGACCGAAGCGATACAGAGGTTTTGAGCTCAGAGCGTGGTCCGTCAGCGGTTTCCCAAAGCTGCCGTTGGGTTCCCACCAACTTGTTCCAGAGAATGCAAACTTGTTATTGATCTCAGCCGCAGTCCGGTTCGCCGTTCGAAATCCATTTCCCAGCATGACTTCATAGAACAAACCATCACCGGATTTTCCGGTCGCGAAAAGCCCCAGGCTTCGATCCGGGCGAAAATAATCTGTCGCCAGCGGTCTGTCACTGAATCGTGTATCGCGAGCACCAAGTAACCATTGGCGACTTCCCGGTGCTTTGCGTTTACCGAATTGCAGTCGTAACCCATCACCGAACTTCCACGCCCACCAATAGTCGAAAAAGTCGACTGCATGACCGCCATCGGTGTCGCCATCCAGATGCAGAAAGTAGGTCAACCTTGGATCGTGAGCGTACCCTGAGAACACAAGACGAGCTCGTTCAATATCGAACGCATTCCGATTGCGAATAGAGCGAGTGATCCCTGAATTGTCTGTCCAGGTGTCCTGGTTTCGGACAAACCCTACGTGTCGAAACTGGATCCAGCCATTCACCTTCATTTGAAAAGGTGATTTCTTCGAATCCACTGGCTTGATCAGAAACCCCTTGTCGTAGTCGGCAACGAATTTCAGTTGAAAGTTCTTCGGTGATGAATCTTCGCCACAGCTTTCAGTTTTCTTCTGTTCAACAACAACCGGAATCTTCTTTGCCTTTGGCTTCGCTTTTTCTCCGCAATCTTCTGCTCCGTTGATAGAAAACGGCAACATTGCTTTGTCAGAATTTTCTGTCGAAGACTCTGCCTTGTCTTTGGAGGCAGATTGCAG
>CAYZYB010000835.1:0-3083 GCA_964481505.1 uncultured Planctomycetaceae bacterium
CACGAATCCTGCTCTGCTTACGAGCGTCTCCGCGGTGATGCGAGAGTGCGTGATGCCCATCATTGATGTTGATCTGACGATAGCTTCTGTTGCTGCCAGCGTTCGCAAACATCATGGTGGAAATTCTGGTGCTGTCCGTTTGAAAGGCCAGCACCATCATGTCGCACATCAAGCGTATGTGCTCTGAGTAGTCCTCCGGAATACCCTCCGGAACGGGATAGTCAACCGTTGATTCCACTTCCTGTGGCTCGGCAGCCACTTCCAGGCGGCGTTCGACTTCGCGAACACCGGTGAGATATTGATCGAGCTTTTGACGATCAGCCCGACCGAGTGTCTTTTGCAGACGGTTGGCGTCTTCGGAAACGAAGTCCAGCACGCTTTTGCGAAGCTTCGCACGTAACAGCTGGCTTTTGTCCTGATCTACCGAAGTCCCATTTGCGAAGAGCCGCTCAAAGGTCGACCGCGGGTTTACTTCTTTGCCCAACGGGCTGGATTCGGACGCCCACGAGATACTGTTGGAATACGCACAGCTGTAACCGGAATCGCAACTGCCGGCTCCGCGGCCGGATTCGCAGCCGAGTTCCAGTGAAGCAAATCGCGTGGCTTTGCCAGCGGCCTGAGCTGCAACCTGATCGACGGAAACACCGGAACGGATGTCGGCTCCGGAAGTTTTACGAGGCTGCGCTCCCGTCAGAAAAACGCTCGCACTTCGCGCGTGGTCACCTGGGCCATCACCGTTGGAACGTCCCTTGTCGTGAGTCAGTCCGCTGATGACGAGTAAGTCGTCGTGGACAGGCTGAAGCGGCTTGAGTGCGTAAGGGAGATCGAATCCGTAGCCTTCTGTTTCAGGAGTCCAGCTCGGCAGATGAACACCATTAGGCACAAAGATAAAAGCCATTCGCCTGGGAGGCGTCGCTGCTTTTGCCGCAGCACTGACAGACGGCAGGGCGGATTCGAGCCACGGCAAAGTCAAAGAAACGCCGAGACCACGCAGTGCGCGTCGGCGAGAAACAGATGTTCGATGTTGTTGCTTCACGGGTTCACTCCGTCTCAATAAATCGGAACGGTTCGCTTGTCACAATTGTGGTCACCAAACTGCTAAACCGGAACTTGTCCTTTTGCAGTTGCCTTACGCAATCGCTGACGACACATCGGTCGTGCGGAATCAAACCTCGCCCCAAACTGTAGGTTAGCAGTTTACCCGCCAGACACCGACAAAACTCGGTTTTCTTTTCATCGACCAGAATCTGCAGCATTTCCGCAGTTCCATCGAATTTTCGGCCACCGGGAAGTTCACCGGCAGCGTCAATTTCGAATCGGCCGTACTTGTCTCGCCAACCGCCAATGGCGTCAAAGTTCTCCATCGCGAATCCCAAAGCATCCATCTTCAAGTGACAGACCGCACACGCTGGGTTGGACCGGTGTTGTTCTAACTGTTCACGAAGTGTCCCAAGAGTTTCACCGTCTTCTTCAAGTTCCGGAACATCGGGCGGCGGTGGTGGCGGCGGTTCTGCGAGAATGTTGTCGAGGATCCATTTGCCACGTTTGACGGGCGAGGTGTGTCCAGGGTTTGACGTTAGTGTCAGAATGCTGGCATGAGTCAGCAGGCCGCGGCGTTGTCCTGTGAGCGACACGCGACGAAATCCCTGCCCCTTAACGTTGGGCATGCCGTAGTGTTTGGCAAGGCGATCGTTCACGAAGGTGTAGTCTGCTGTGAGGACTTCCAGCACGCTGCGATTCTGTCGGACGATGTTACCGAAGAACATCTCTGTTTCCTGCAGCATGGCAGCCTGCAGTTGGTCGTCGAACTTCGGATAGGCGGTGCGATCCGGTGTGAGCTTTGGGATGTCACGCAGTTGCAACCACTGTCCGGCAAAGTTTTTGACCAGCGCGACCGACCGTTTGTCTTTCAGCATCCGCTTCGCTTCGGCGGCAAGCGTTTTGGGATTCTGCAGCTTTCCCTGACGCGCCAGGTCGAACAGGCGACCATCCGGCATCGTGCTCCACAAAAAGTACGATAACCGCGACGCAAGTTCGTAGTCATTCAACGCTCGAATGCCGTCGTCTTTTGTCGCCTTGCCATTTTCCACGCGAAACAGGAAGTGCGAATTCGAAAGAATGGCCGCGATGATCGTTTCCTGGATTAGCTCCGGGGACGAATCCTGTTCCCACGCAAATTTCATTAATTCAAACAGCCGCTGCTCTTCATCATCGGTGACAGGCCGCCTAAACGCGCGAGTTGCAAACTCACGAACATTGCGACGCGCCGTGCGAATGATGTCAGCAGTGTCAGCGTCAGTATCCGGCTTGTGCGGAAAGACACGATCGCGTGCTTTTTCGTTTGCCATCACCTTCGCGGCAATCGTTTCCGCAGCACTGAGATATTTTTCGAGCAGCACGGGAGAGATCATCAACACATCACCAACATTGTCGAAACCTTCTCCGACATCATCCGCCGGAAAGTCATCCGCGGGAAGGATATCCAGCCCGGTGAGGGCGCGAATCGTATTGTTGTATTCGACACGATTAAGACGCCGGATTGTGACGTGTCCGGGGCGTTTCTCGGCAGAACAATCAAACGATGCCAGTTCAGTCTTGATAGCTGCGGCCAGTCGCTGAATCTCTTTCGACGTTGGCTGTTCTTCTTCCACCGGCGGCATCTGACGATCCTGTACCAGCCGAATGACTTTCTCCCAGAGTTCATAGTGCTGCTGCACATTTGAAGACCTGGTGAAGCCATCGAAAGCGATGCCGGCTTCTGCTTCGTCACCGCTGTGACACGCAATGCAATGCGTTTGCAGAAACGGCGCCACGTTCTTTTCGAAATTCGATTCTACAGATACCACTTCATCCGCTCGCGCAGCAACCGACACAATGACTAACAGCCAAAGCGCAGTGGCACGGTGAAAACTAACGGAGGCGGGTTGCATGGCGAGAACAGTTCTGCAAAGGAGGGACCGCTATTGTAGCGGCAATTCTTCCAAGTACCAGAAGTAGTCTCGTAAGCTGCGACAAACGGGTGTAGTCGCAGGAAGTTGCGAAATTGGAGAGGGTGTGGCCGGGGCTGGAGTGATGTACGAGGG
>CAYZYB010000836.1:0-3073 GCA_964481505.1 uncultured Planctomycetaceae bacterium
GGTCGGCGAAGACCTGGTGACAAATCCGGACGTCGAATCTGCCCCGGAGGAATTACTGCTGGCCTGGTACAAAGAAGACGGCGACCGAGTGATGCAGCGATCGAATCAAACGAAAGACGGCAAACCATTACTCTCGACAAAACACCTGGAACAACTCCGCAAGTCTCTCGCGAAAGTCCACGGTAAGTTTGCAAAACTGTACGGTCGTTCACCCGACGACAACACGTTTGCCATGGAAATCGAATTCAAAATCACCAAAGACAGCCAACTGGTCATCAAACAGGCACGACCATGGGTTTATGGCGGAGTGGAATGACCTCCATCACCACGCACCGATGCCGCGGCATTCAGTCGGGAGCTTAATGCGCGAATCATGTAGGGAAGATGCCGGAGAGAGCCACGATGTGAAGACATTGGTGGCAATGCTTCAATCGGTCAATGCGAGATTGTCGAAACGATCTCCATCAACAAACCCAACGCCCACAAAACACCAGTATCGTCGTTGAGCCTACTGCTCCGCCGAAACAGCCGATCCCACGTTAGGTTTTTCTGCTCTCATCGATTCGAAAACATCATCCAACCGCTGACGGATCAACGACGACCAAAGCGTATAGCCAGCTTCGTTGAGGTGCAGCTTGTCTGCCACAAAGAGCTCCGAACGAGGCGTACCGACGGGCTTCAAATAATGACTTGCCGTTGGAATGAAGTACGTGTGCGGAGTCGACAAAGCGATCTCACGCAGGCGAGCATTGACAGCTCGAATTTTCGGCCACGCCACGAATCGTTTTTCGCATGGTGTGATCTCGATCAGTAACACGGGCGCCCCCGGCTGGTGTTTATGCGACACCCCAACGATGTGACGCGCCAGAGCTTCAATTTGATCCGGCGTATGATCGGTGGGTTTTCCAAGAACACCGTTACCAACAAACATCACCAGAGCTTTGTATTGATGCGGCGACACGATGCGGTCAACGAGGACTGCCATGTCGGTAAACTTCGCGCCGCCGTAACCGCGGCGAATCGTACGATAGGGAGCCATGTCGGCCGCCATCGTCGTCCAGCCACGAATGCTGCTGCTGCCGATGAACAGGATCGCATCTTCAGGATCGGTTTCCGTTTCATTCAACTTGTCAAATTCGGCCATCGCCGTGGCCCATCTTTCCTGAGCAGCTTCGCGGTAAGGCGCCAGTAAATCGGTATCCTGAGCGACGAGCGAACTTTGAAGGGCGAGAACAGCAAGCAGACAGATAATGCGCATCGTGTTTTCCAGCGAGGGCGAATGGAATTGACCAATTGACATGATATCGACTTCTGCACTGAACATCACGTGTCCTCATTAGCCACACGAACCACAGAGAATCCAGCTGACCAGCGCAGAGTTGAAAGTGTGGCGCAAGTCTCTTCAAAATCAATAAACAAAGTTTGAGAGCCAGCGACTCCTAAAGACAACTGAACATCTTTTTTCGTTCGAAAACGAATAGAACGAAAGCGAAGCTGGTCTGCAGAACAACTTCGCACTGGAAAGTCCTGAAACGCTTTTTCTCACTCGTTTTCGAGTGAATTTCCGGTTCGCCGGTATACCGTCGTTTTCCCTTTCTGGAGCTGTGTTATGTCTCGTTCCAAGGTGCCAAAGCTAATCTCGCTGCTGTATGTCCACAACCCGTTCTATCTGATTAGCGCCTGCCTGTTTGTGTACGGATTGAAACTCCTGTTTCGCGCCGGAGATTCGACCGTTCTATTTCAACGTGGATCAGTCGCATACATCGAACCGTGGGGCCTGCTGGGCTCACTCGGCGGCATCACCATTTTAATGGCGGTCACCGCAATCCTGATCGTTCGATTTGGCAAAGTCTGGGAAGACGCGAGATCTCTCGTCCTGATCGTGCTGCTGATGCTGCTGGCGATCGCGATCAGTTCCGATGAACTGGTCAATATCCTGTCCGATCAGAACAATTCACGCCGGCATCTGGGGTTAATGTTCGGACTCGGAACGTCATTCGCCTTAGTCATCGGAGAACTGTTGATCCGTGGCCTGGGAATTCGCCTACGCGCTGCGTACCGGTTGCCGTTGTACGGGTTTCTGGTTCTGTTCTTCGCGTGGCCAGCTGCCTTGCTTCCGGAACTCACGGGCTTAAAGATCGAACAAACGCGCTGGTTGATCGCCGCGTTCCCGTTGCTGTCCGGGGTACTGACATTGATGCTGATTCCTGCGATTCGCAAAGGATCTGCCGCCGTTGCCGCCAACGGCACGCCATGGGGCTGGCCACTTTTCCCGTGGACGCCATTCGTGTTTATTGGCCTGGCGGTTTGCTTTCGAGCGTATTCGCTTACGATGTCATTCGACCCGTTGTTGTCTTCCGGACATTATTGGGATACATCATTTGGACTCTACCAACTGGTCCCGTTCCTACTGGCCGTGCTGGTCGTACTCCTGGAAATCGGCATCGTCGAAAAGCTTCCGAAGCTACAACGTGGCGTGATGCTGGCTGCCCCCGGCCTGTTGATTCTGGCTTATCCATGGCTGGTACCGTGGAGCCGACTTTCGGGCTATTCAACGTTCACATATACCGTCGTCGACGAACTGGCGTCTCCCGTTTTTCTCACACTCATCGGCCTCGCTCTTCTCTACGCGTGGGGATGGTGGAAGGGCGTTGAGCACGGCGAAGCGGGCGTTTATGGAATGGCAGCGCTGGCAACTGTCATTGATCCGCGAGCGTTCGGACACGAAACGTGGCAATTCAACACCGCTAACTTTAACTGGTGGCCATTGCTCGGCGTGGTCGCGATTCAGATTGCAGTTGCGATTCGCAGAGGAAGTTCGTTTCGTTGCTTTTGCGGACTGCTGGTCGCTGTTTTCATCATCTGCAAGACGATGGCGCAGCTTCCCGGTACGGAAAAGTGGCTGGGCTTAGTAGCCATTCATTTGTTGTTGATTTCTGCGATTATGGTGGGTCATTTCTTCCGCGATGGCTTTGCGGAATTCCTGCGAGAAATTGGACCGCCATCAGTATCCATAACCGCCCTGATTGGGCTACTGCTGATGTACCGTCACGAATTCGGTATCCCCGCAATG
>CAYZYB010000837.1:0-3068 GCA_964481505.1 uncultured Planctomycetaceae bacterium
AGCCAGTAACGCGAGATCCGGCCACCGGCGCAATTTCACAGGCACGCGATCAGATCGTGCTGTATTTCAACGACGACGATTTGTTGCAGGCGTCGGCGGAAAACGTAGCGTTTTATCAGTTGATTCAGACGAACGATACGGTGTCGAATCTTGATGACAACGATCTTGACGGAAATCCCAATACTCCACCGCAGACGATTAATCCGTTAACCGCGGTCTACGATAGTCTTGCGGATACGGTCACGTTGACCTTCGCGAACAGCATCGACGCTATTGCGGGGGCCGGAACGTATCGGTTGCGCGTTGGTACGGACGAGAGTATTCCTGTTCCACCAACGCTGACGACGATCGCTCCGGTTAATGATCCGGCGGACAGTTTCGATTCGCCAAATGTCGGGGATCTCGGAGATCTTTCAACGACCGGAAGCCAGTTGATTTCTTCAGCAATTGATCCACAGGTACTGCCGTTTGATTTCCCCGGTGGCGACGATGAAATTGGGCACCGTGAAATTGAGATCGAAGCTCATCTCGAAGCCGATGCAGATTCGCAGGATGGCACAACGCAAATCGATTACAACTTTCAGGATGTCTACGGTCTTGACCCTGCCGGCAACATCGCGATCAACACGATCACGGAAGCTCAGAAACAAAGAGCTCGCGAAGTTTTTGAGTATTACAGCGTGTATCTGGGCATCGATTTCCGTGAAACTGCTACCGATGGTTTCACCATCGCCACAGGTGACCTTCGTGTCCTGGATCCTCTGGTTCCAACCGGCCCTGGTGGAGTGACAGGTATCGCTGGTGGCGGCGTTGCCATTATGGACCAGGCTGAGATCTGGGATGACACTCCTGGTGCAAACTATTTCCAGACGGCGTTGCACGAAATTGGCCATCTGTTGGGGATTGGTCATTCATCAGACTTGCCGCCAGTTACCGTGCTTTCGGGTGACGGATTCGGTAACACCAATCCAGGTGCATTCAACGGATTTGCAGAACCAGTCTTCCCTGGCGATGGGGATTTGGTTCACGGCGAGTACCTTCATCGGCCTGATAGTATTGATATCGACTTGTATCGTTTCACCGTTGCAAACGAAGGCCTGTTTACTGCCGAAGTCATGGCCGAACGTCTGGCGGATTCCAGTTTACTCGATTCTCAGTTGCGTCTGTTTCGAGAAGATACTGCAGGCAACCGCACTCTCATTGCGCAGAACGACGACTACTTTAGTGAAGATTCCTACATCGAATTGACGCTGACGCCCGGTACGTATTTTCTTGGTCTCAGCTCCACTGGTAATGACGATTACGATCCAGCCATACCCGGAACCGGTTTCGGCGGAACGTCTCAGGGAGAATACGAACTTCGTGTCAACTTCCGACCTGACGTGACCAATCCGTTGAACGTTTTGGTTGACGAAACGACGACTCCGATAGATGGTGACAGTGACGGAAAATCTGGTGGTATCTACGACTTCTGGTTCCGTGCCACGGATGTGCCTGACACACTGTTTGTCGATCAGAATGCTGCTGATGCGACTCAGGCTGGCCGTGCGAACAACGGTTCTGCTGCGTCTCCGTTTCTTGAAATCGACCAGGCTTTGGCTGCTGCACAGCCCGGTCAGGTTGTACGCATTGTTGGCAACGGCGGCATAGATGGCGAAGAAAGCGTTTACCAAATTGGTGAACTCAACAGCACCACTGATTTGCGGGACGGCGGTACTTTCGATGTGCCACAGGGTGTCACTGTGATGATCGATGGTGGGGCGATTCTTAAACTCAGAAGCACCGCGATTACAGTCGGCAGTTCTACGGCTGGTGTTGATCGATCAGCTGGTGCTCTGCAGGTTTTGGGTACGCCTGATAACGAAGTTATCTTTACTTCATGGCTCAATGAATTGACCGGAGGTGACACAACGCCAACGCCAACGACCGCAGCTCCGGGCAATTGGGGCGGTATCGTTTTCCGTAATGATATTGACCGAGCGGAAGGCCGCTTCAACTATCAAAACGAAGGCATCTTCCTCAATCACGTGAGCAATTCCCTGATTGAATTTGGAGGTGGCAACGTCACTCTGGATTCTGTTCTTCAAACTGTGAATCCGATTTCTATCACTCAGGCACAGCCGACGATTGTCCACAATACGATCACTCGGTCTCTGGACGCAGCTGTTTCTGCAGACCCGGACAGCTTCGAAGAAACCACTTTCCATTCGCCGCGATTCCAGGAAGGTACGCCTCAGTTTACCAGCGACTACACGCGCATTGGGCCGGACATCTACTGGAACACATTGCTGGACAACACGACCAACGGGTTGTTCGTGAGAGTTCAGACTACAGCGGGTTCGGAGGTTCAGAAGCTGACCGTTCCCGGTCGCTTCGACGACACGGATATTGTTCACGTTGTCTCACAGAACCTTGAGATTCAGGGAACTCCCGGCGGTCCGATTTTGGATGCAGTTCCGCCGGACGAGGCTTTGGTAGTTCTCAATGCGTTTAATTCACCGGCAGGAAATCTGGCTGCAGGAAGTTACAACTATCGACTGGTGTATGTTGATATTAACGGCTTTGAAAGTCCGAGTTCCGATGCGACCAGCAACGCGACCGTGGTTGCCGGTTCCACGAATTCGATTCTCGTGTCCGGTTTGCCCGCAGCACCGTCTGAGTTTGTTGGGAGACGTTTGTATCGCAGTGAAGGATTCGGTGCAGGCACCTACACACTTGTTGCGGAGCTGGGGCGATCTGAAACCGGGTTTCTTGACAACGGCATCAATCTTCAGCGAGTCCTGGATACCACAGTGACTTCGCGAAATCGAGCGAGATTTGACGCTCGGCTTTCAGTCGACCCCGGCGTGGTTGTGAAGCTGGAAGGTGCTCGAATCCAAACAGGATTGGGAGCTCAGTTTATCGCGGAAGGTGCAGCTGGACGAGAAATTATCTTTACGTCGCGGCTGGACGACCGTTTTGGTGCGGGAGGTACTTTTGACACAAACAATGACGGTGATCTGGTCACACCACAATTTGCGTTCCTTGCCGACGACTTCGAGAGTGGCGGCTTTGACCCTGCAATCTGG
>CAYZYB010000838.1:0-3067 GCA_964481505.1 uncultured Planctomycetaceae bacterium
TCGTAGCAAGACCCCTTATGACTGCGAAACGGTCCGGTGGCGACATTGCTGTTCTTTTCAGCGCCATTGTCGCTGGTGAAGATCACGATGGAATTACGGATAAGCTTATCTCCGGGGCTGCGAGGATCGTCAGTCGCATTCAGCCAGTCGAGCAGTCGTCCTAATGCTACGTCATTTTCGTAGATGTAGTCGCTTCGAACGTCCATCGGTTCACCAGCAACATTTCGAGCGGCCCCGGCAACAGGCTTGTCGCCAACGTGAGAATCCGGAGTGTGCGGACCATGGTTGGAATTCGATGGGTAATACAAAAAGAAGGGCGAATTCTTCGTCGATTCCTCAGCAACATGCTTGTTGAGAAACTCCATCGCGCTATCCGAGTGCCGACCACCAAGCTCCTTCAGGACATAAGCGTCGGCACCTTCACTGGCGATTTTGCGACCGTCGGCCGTTGCACCAATAGCAGTGCGCCCATGAATGTGGCCGGGGCCAATATCCTGGTTTGGTTTGTTCCTTTTCCCGGGTTGAGGACCAGATGTGCCATGAGATCTCGATGTGAATCGACAAAAGTCGAAGCCATGATCCATTGGTCCATCCGCCAGCGGTTGCATCAGATCAGCATCTTCGAAACCCGCCGCCGGTCTTCCGTCTGCCTGCTGGTATCGCAGCCCCACATGCCACTTGCCGACCATTCCGGTGTGGTAACCATTTTCTTTGAGCATAGTTGCAATTGTTGGACGATCCGCTTCGATCATTGGATCTCCCTGTGATCCAAACAACACCCAATATTTAAGCCGGTTGCGCCAGGGGTAGCGGCCTGTCAGCAGCCCATAACGAGTCGGCGAACAGCGGGACGACGGTGTGTGGGCATCCGTAAAGCGAACGCCCATGCGTGCCAGGCGTTCCATTGCCGGTGTGTGAATCTGATCAGCGTCGCTGTTGCCTGTGAAATCCTGATAGGCACTTGTGTCTCCCATGCCCATGTCGTCGGCCATCATCAAAATAATGTTGGGACGGTTGCCTGCCGATCTGCCTTGCTCGTCACTCAGACCCGATCGACATGACAACAAAGCGCACGTGGTCGTCATAATCACCATGACGTCTTGCCACCATCTATAGCGTCCACGCATCATTAGGTTCTCATTTTGTTGAAGAGACTTTTGAAGTTCGGTCGACGCTCATTCGCTCAAACGGGGAGCCGTCAAAGCCGCTGCCGTCACTCGAGGGGTTCGACTGCCATAGTCGGCTGTTGATCGAGTATATGACCACCGAGTTTACCACGCGACCATTGAGTCCGGGAGCCACACGAATTGCGTCCCAGTGCGCAACGCGCAATGGGCTGGTTTCAACCTGCGAATGGTTCTGTAGTCGATAGCGCGCGAAACTGCTGAGGGTATCGGCAGAGCAACAGTCACGCAGGTGCTCAGACGGTCCGAAGATCGAACTGGAAGAACAACGCAGGTCTTGGCATCCCACTCATAGCGTTGGTCTGGATTCGCGAGACCGATCTACTTCGCTTTCAATTTCAAACTCCAGGTACTCACCCGGAATCGGTGGATCGCCCGGCTTAGGTGGCTCGTCGCCGGGCATTTGCCAGGTGACGGAGAGGTGTTCCTCCGCGCTGTCTTGCTTCATCAAGGCCTTGACGGCGTAACGCTTACCGGCTTCCAAATGGATCGATTTCGAGACGGCACTTGGGTTCGCGCCCCAGGCTCGCTTGTTCGTGCGACCGCTTTCGTTGCCGATTCCTGACGGGCCACGTTTGATCGAAGCAACCAATTCCAGGTTGTCGGGTGATTCATCGGAGCTGACGTAGAGTTCTCCCTCATCATCAGAAGCCAGATAGAAAACGTACTCGCCCGTCTTGGGAGGCTTGATGAAACCAGTGACACGAATCCCGTGATTGTTACCACCAAAACTGCCGCCGTAATTCGGTGGAGCCTCAAATGTCTTCAGTGATCTGTTGAATGTCGGCTTGTTGTTTTTGTACTTCCGGGACGATGTAAGATGCTCAACCTTCCCGAACGGAATGTTATTGAAGATCTCGCACAACAACGTGCCTGGAATGACCGGATTTGACACGTCGTAGATATAGGCATCTCCAACAAATTCCGAAGTCACCGATTCGTACCCTCGAGGAGCGATCTTGACCTGGTAGGTGCCGATCTGATCGAACGTAACATTCGACAACGTCAATGTAGTGTCGGTGGCTCCTTCGACGGGTTCGTAGTTGCAGTACCATTGGTAGGTCCATTCACCTTCGATCGGTTGCACGCTCAAGGTGGCTTGCTCGCCAAGGCGTGCGCCAACGACCTTGGGTTCCCACTGGAGGCCCCTGGGCCATTTCCCGGTTTTCCGGAGAGTTTGGCGGATCTTCCATTCGACACTTCGTAGTTCTGAATCAATTGAACTTCCGCTCTGGTTATTCAACTCGACCACTTTGGAAAACAAGGCTTCCGCGTCCTCGTAGCGCTCCTGCTCGAATCGCCAGAGCCCCAGACGCAACAGTGCCTGCAGCGTTTTCGGATCTTGCTCGATTTCCGCAGTCGAAGCGGCATCCCAGAAGTGAAGAACGCCATCGATGCTAATCGTGGCCAGTCGATTGCCGTCGTTCGAAAAATCTACACCCGCAACGGCATTGGAATGAGCTTCAATAGTTTGCAACTGCTTTCCTGTTTCGAGGTCCCACAAAACAACGTTGTTGATGAGGGAACCGACGGCCAGCGTTCGGTCGTCCGGGGAAAGCGTCAAATAACCGACTTCGGGTGAGCTGAGCTTTCGAAGCATTTTCCTGGTTTCCATATCCCAAACGCAAATGCCACCGCGACCGGAGCCAGTAACAAGTCGCTTTCCATCCGACGAAAATGCCATGGAAATAAGGGCCTGTTGCGACGTCTGCAATGTCTTCTGCTGCGTCCAGTCGGCTGTGCTCCAAATCTGAACGCGTCCACGTAGATCCCCCACCAACAAACGGGTGCTGTCCGGTGAAAAAACGGGCGCCAGCATCCAGAAGCCCTCTTGATCCAGCGGGCCGCCACCGATCTTCTTGAAGTCGCTGGTTCGCCACACG
>CAYZYB010000839.1:0-3065 GCA_964481505.1 uncultured Planctomycetaceae bacterium
GTTGTGCAGCGTCTGATCTATCCTTCAAAGAGTGTTGGGCATTCGCGACCGGTCGTCGTCTACACGCCGCCCGGCTACGATCCTGCATCGGACGAAACGTACCCATTGATCGTTCTGATGCATGGTTTCGGTGACGACGAAACCGCGTGGACCGATGTCGGTCGCGTTCATCTGGTGACCGACAACCTTCTGGCTGCCGAGAAGATCAAACGTTGCATCATCGCCATGCCGTATGGTCATCCGGTGCCGCCACCGTTTGGGAAACGCCCCGAAGATTACTCTGTGCGAAACAACGCGCGCTACGAAAAAGACATCGTCCACGATCTACTGCCGTTTCTTCAGGCCAGATTTAAGGTTCGATCAGACGCTGCCAGTCGATCGATTGTTGGCCTTTCGATGGGAGGCGGCCACGCACTTCATGTGGGCTTGAAGCACGTGGACAAATTCAGCAGCATCGGTGCATTCAGCGCCGCAGCTCCAAAGCCGGATGAAGTGGATCTTCCGAAGGAATACCCCGCGTTGTTCGGCCCCAAACCCGTCGCGAATCAGTTGAAACACTGCTGGATTCCGATCGGGAAAGACGACTTTCTGCTGGACCGCAACGAAGCGTTCGTTGCGATCCTGAAAGAGCAGGGTGTGCACCACAAATTCAAGCTCACCAGCGGCGGACACGAATGGAAGCTCTGGCGAGACTACGCGGCAGAGTTCCTGCAGATGGTGGTTGGCCGCGACTAATTTGTTCGCAGGTTGTGTTGTAGGTTTAGCTTGTCCTGCTGAGAAGTTTTGCCGCTCGGCGGCGAGTCCGTGGAATTCCAGGAGTTGATTCGCGGGGGTGGTCCATTCTCAGGCCGCCATCCTGAAATCATTCTGTCAACTCGAGAACCGAAAGCCCGAAGCCTGGTGGAGACAGACGCAGCGAACTGCAGCTGGGCACCGTGTCAGTAAAGTCCGCCTTGGCGTTGTGTCCGGATTCGCAGTTCGTGAAGGCATCGATTGTTACGCGATGGACTGCAGCGTGATCGGATTCCGTTTCCGAGCAGATGAGAAAGTTCGCGTTCTCGTTGTGTTTCGTTTGTTCAGTCACGGCGTACTCGTACTTTAAGCAGCTTCATGAAGAGATTTTCAGGGGCATCAGAATGGGAATCTGTCTCTGAATATGCAACAGTACCGCGAAATTATCTGTACGTAACTCAGACCACAACAAAGTGATTGAAATGTCGAAGTCGAAACGCCCGGTTGTTCTTATCATTCGAGACGGTTGGGGACACAATCCGGATCCGAAATTCAACGATTGCAATGCCGTACATCTCGGCAAGACACCGGTCGACGATCGACTGCTGCAGGAATATCCTCACACACAAATCCACACCTCCGGCGAAGATGTAGGCCTTCCGGATGGGGTGATGGGAAACAGTGAAGTTGGACATCAGAACATCGGTGCCGGTCGCATTGTGAATCAGCAACTGATGCGAATCACGACGTCGATTCGCGATGGTTCGTTCTTCAAAAATGAAACGCTGAACAACAGCATTGCTCATGTCGAAAAAACGGGCGGCACCATTCATCTGCTGGGCCTATTGTCCGACGGTGGAGTTCACGCTCACATTGATCATGCGATCGCCCTTGCCGAATTCTACAAACGCAAGAACGTCAAAGCAGACGTTGTCGTCCACGTGATCACCGACGGTCGCGACACCGCGCCGGAGTCCGGGCTCGAATTCGTCAGGACGTTCGAAGAACGCATCGCGGAAATCGGCATTGGACGCATCGGCAGCATTGTTGGCCGGTTCTATGCGATGGATCGAGACTTCCGCTGGGATCGAGTAGAACGCGCTTACAATCTGTTCGTGCGAGGCGGAGATGCTCAGCCGTCTGCCACAGATTGCATCGCCGCGCATTATAAGACTCCCGCAGATCCGGCGTTGAAAGGTGACGAATTTCTGTCGCCATTTAGTATTTCGGCAGGAGCGGAAGGTGAAAACAACTGCATTAAAGACGGTGACGCAGTCGTATTCTTCAACTACCGCGGCGACCGTCCTCGAGAATTGACCAAGGCGTTCATCCTGAGTGACGAAGAATGGAAAGGCGTCCCCAACGGCGGCTTTGATCGCGGTGCTCGGCTGGAGAATCTATTCTTTAGTTCCATGGTCGAATACGAATCCGGCCTGGAAACCGAAGTCGTGTTTCCCAAGCAGGAGCGCATGAAAAATACGCTCGGTGACGTTCTGACGAATAACGGAAAAACGCAAATGCGATGTGCGGAGTCCGAAAAACACCCGCACGTGACCTACTTCTTCAACGATTACTTGAAAGGCTGTTTCGAACACGAATTGCAGCTCGATATTCCGTCCCCCAAGCATGTGGCGACCTATGACCTTTTGCCCACAATGTCGGCGAACGGCGTTACGGCTGCGATCGAGAATGCAATTCGAGCGGATCTGTTCGATTTCATTCTGGTCAACTATGCCAACGGCGACATGGTCGGCCACACAGGAAGTTTGGAAGCCGCTATCGCAGCGGTCGAAACAGTCGACGCCGCTGTTGGTCGAATCGTAGATGCTGCGCTCGCTCGCGGGGGAGCAGTCGTAGTGACAGCAGACCATGGAAACTGTGAGCAGATGTTCGATCCTGAGTCGGATGGGCCTCACACTAAGCACACAACGTACGACGTGGATTTGATTGTCGTCGACGATGATCGCAAAGGCCGCACGCTGCGTGCCGGTGGTCGCCTCGCTGACGTGGCTCCGACGGTGCTGGACCTGCTGGGTCTCGAAAAACCCGCGGAGATGACCGGGGAATCACTGATCGAGTAGCGCGGGGCGCCAGCGCGGAATGATCTGCAGGTTAAGGACGACCTCAGGTTTGATTTTGATCCGCAATTTGGCCATTTGCCTTCTGCCAGTTCACACGCGGAATACATGCCGAGTGTCGTCGCAGAAAGTCGCGAAGCAGAAAAAGGTGGCCGAGGTTGGAGTGAGGTACGAGCGAAACCCCGGGGTTTCCTTTGCAAGCTCAGTCCAACCCCGGCCACCCAACGCCGTTAACGGTGTAAACCGGCATAAGCT
>CAYZYB010000840.1:0-3062 GCA_964481505.1 uncultured Planctomycetaceae bacterium
TGCCAACGGCCCCCGTGTTGTAGCCGTTCTTTTTCAGCATGCTCGCGATCGTGGACCGATCTTTTTCAAGCAGCGGTTCGCTGTAGCCGCCCAGAACACCTTTCTTCAGCGAACTTCGCCAGCAATAGCGCCCCGTCAACAGGCCGTATCGTGTCGGTGTACAAACGGCCGACGGCGAATGAGCGTCTGTGAACGTCAAACCATCATCCGCCATCTTATTCAAATTCGGCGTCGGGATTTTGGACGACTCATTCAACGCCTGAACGTCACCGTAACCCATGTCGTCGGCCAGAATGACGACGATGTTCGGCCGCGTTTCTGCAGCCGTCAGCAACTGGCCCGGCTGCATCAATGGCATACCGGCAAGGATGATCAGACTACAAAGGAATTGTTTCATGGTGTCTAGATCGAGGATTCACGAAGTTCGTTTGCGTTTACACTACGGACCTCACAAGATTCGTTCAACCGACCTTCAATCCTTTGAACGCCGCCGCAAACAGGACTGATTGCCCGCCACAAAATTTCAGGCAGACTCTAGTCTCGATACGCGCCAAACCTCGACCAGGTTTCGGCGGGAAAGAAGTTGTAGTCGGCGTAGCCGATCACGTCGCTCACGTGAATCGAGCCGATGTGCCGGCTGTCTCTTGAGCGATCTCGGTTGTCTCCGAGCACAAAGACGCTGTGTTCCGGCACAGTAACATCGATTTCGGCCATGTTGGATTCGCCGGAAGCATCATCGGAAAAGAGCACTCGATATCGGCGGCCACCGTGTGATTCGGTATAGACATTGCCATCTACCTGCTCGCGAATCTCGGAAACACTTTCCGATGGCACCCGCTCACGTTCGAGCTTCTTTCCGTTGACTTCGATCTCTCTACCGCTGATTACAATCCGATCTCCGGCAACGCCGATCACACGATCAATCCAGGTACGACCGGATTCCGATGCTGGCGTGCGGAACGCGACGACATCGCCCCGTTCCGGAAATCTGTCACGAAACAGTCGCTTGTTCACCAGGATTCGGTCGCTGACCAAAAAGTTTGGACTCATGCTGCGCGTCGGAATCAGAAACGCCTCGTAAACATACTCGTTAACTCCCCAAGTCAGGACGACGGGATAAACAAGCTGTATCACGATAAGCAACCAATACACGCTCGATCGATTATACTCTTTCAGATTGTAGTCGGACCCCTGTCGCTTAGCGATCGCATAAGCATCGATGGGTGAGTAGACAAAGATAAGAAACGTGGCCGCTGCGGGCACCAGTATCATACCGAGCAGTATCCCGGTGGAAGGTTGCTGGAACGCCGCAATGATGAACAGCAGCGGCAGCAGAAACCTCGCCGAATACAGGAAAAGCCCCTTGACGATGCGACCACTATAAATGTGTCCGACTCCGGAAGACAGAAACGACAGAGTGAGTGCGACCCACGGATATCGAACAGAGGTTTGGTCTGACGTCATTGCTAAGGTTCTCCACTAGAATACGAGTAACTTTGCCGTATGTGCGACTAACAAAAACGGCAGACTGCCGACCAGCAGCGCCGCCAGACAAGCTGCCCAGCGCGCTGATCTTGATTCGTTCATTTGATGTGCAAGACGCATATAACGTTTCCGCTGTACGTCTCGCTCTTCAACAGCAGCCATCACTCGATCAGTCAGCTCGCGTGATGGTTCGGCCTCGCTGCGACTGGCGATCCAGTCGTCGTATATTGGTTCATCAGCCATCAATTCTCTCCCAACGTCGGTGCCAGAACAGCCCGCAAACGCTGCTTGGCGCGATGAATTCTTGACTTTACGGTGCCGAGTGTCGTTTGCTCAATGTGAGCAATATCGGCGTAAGGCAGACCTTCAATTTCAGCCAGAACGAATGCCGTCTTTTGGTCGATCGGTAACCCATCGAGCGCCTCGTCGAGACGCTTCCAAAACTCACTCCGCCCGGCGTCATCACTGACCGCCACCGGTTGCGTCTTCGCAATCACTTCGCCATTGATGACCGGCCGCTTTCGTTTCAGATAATTCACACATCGATTCCGGGCGATGGTGAACAACCATGTCAGCAACGAAGCCCGCTGAGCGTTGTAGGACGCCAAATGGTCAAACGCCGCCAGAAAAACGTCCTGCGTGATGTCTTCAGCATCGTGTTCGTCTCCGATCAAATTGCGTGCGAAACGGAGGACCGGCGGATGATAACGCTCCACCAGTTTCCGGAACTCGCTCGTCTTCCCAGCTAACACCTGGGCTACGATTTGATCTTCGCTTGCCAAAACTCCGCCTTCGATTCAGTTGTTTTTAGGTTATACAACTGTCCTGGAAAGTTCCCCGATTTTCATCAGGACATTCGTTTCGCGTCACGACTCATTTGAGGATACCTCTGCACTGTTTTCTCCGAAAAAACTTCCACAAGCTGTACAGCAGGCGTGCATACCCGCGCAGAAAAAAACCTCGACCAGCTGTGCTGACCGAGGTTCGGTAGGTCTAAGTTGTTCGACAGCCGTCGATTACTTTGTGTCTTTTTTCTTTTTACGATCGAACTTCTTGATGCCCGAAACGGCGAGAATCTGACCTTTGTCACTGTCGAATTCCGTGCCCAGCTGAGCGATGTAGAGATCGCCATCAGGACCGAACGCACAGGATACCGGACCACGCAGGCCTTCTGAAATTACGCGAACCTTGGCTTCGTCGGCGTCCTTGGGAAGACTGACGCGAGCCAAACGACCGGCTTTGACTTCCGTCAGCGACCAGTTGTTGTCAACAACAACCAATGCTCTGCTGTCAGGTACGCGAGCGAATCCCATCGGATCCGTCAGACCGGGCAATGGCCACTTCTTGACGACTTCGCCGCTTGTGGTGTTCCACTCAACGATCAGGCCATCATCTTTGCCGCCTGCACCGGAGTACAACGCCAGAATGGTGTCCTTGCTCCACGGCATGGTGGCCATAGGAGAATTCGTTTCGATACCAGCAGCATCCGCAGAGGCCAACCCAGCCAGTTTCCTGCTGGCAACATCGACAGACAGAACCCACGACTTGGCGTCGGAACCCTGGCCACCAACGTAGAT
>CAYZYB010000841.1:0-3058 GCA_964481505.1 uncultured Planctomycetaceae bacterium
AGGTTGTGATCAGGTCTGTTGAACCGTCGGCAACAACAGCTTCGGCAAGTGCGCTTCGGTCAGACCAGTCTTCGGCACCCCATCCTCGGGTGTCCGCGTAGGCGAGTCCGATCGATGGCTGTGGGCTTCGCGGGACGAGCCGGAAGCCTTCTTCAGATCGCACCAGGTGGTATTGCAGCGCGACGAATCCGATGGCTCCACCGAAGATCGTTCCAAACAAGAATGGTTTTAAATTACCCATGGTAGGCACCGTGTTGGCAGAGGAGATTGATTTGTGGCGAAATCTTCATTCGCCACAATCAACGCTATCACGCGACCTGTCTTGTACTTCTGCCGAAAATGAGTCAGCGACCAGATTTGTTGATCCTGGCAGGCAGCCGCTATGCAGGTTTCCTTGTCCGGATTTTCTTTGCCAACCAACACAATCCGCCTGGCCTGATACGCCGTGTTTTTTGAGGTTTCGTGATAAATGACTAAGGAATTCGGACAAAACCAGAAAACGAAGGATGCTTGAGTTGCCCACTTGGAACAGTCTGCGTAATCTCATGTTTGTGGGTTTTGTGCCCAATTGATCTTTGAAAACTATTTGATGGTGGGGAACCTGCCCTTTATGGTGGCAGGAGTTCTGTCGTATGCCATTCGAGGCCGTCCATGTTTATCACCGGGGAAGTCAAACGCACGATCGATGATCGTTTTCGGTTGTCATTGCCCGCTGAGTTTGCGGAGGGTATCGCAGACGAGGATGGCGGGATTATTGTCGCGAAAGAACGGACTGGCTGTTTAAGTTTGTGGCGGTCGGACGAATGGAAGAAGCGACTCGACAGCGGTGTGCAGCTACTACAACAGAAAATCGACTCTGGCCGAATGGAAGGCCGCTGGAGTGATGTTCAGCGACTGGGGCGATTGCTGTCGACTCGTCATCAGGCGGTGACACTGGCGAATCGGTCGAGGCTTCTGGTGCCCGAAACTTTTCGGCAGTTTCTCGGTGCAGAAGCTGGCCAGGAAGTAATCGTCGTTGGAGCCGTCATTTGTGTCGAAGTTTGGCATCCACAAAGTTGGATGGACGTTCTGAAAACAGAAATGCCGGACTTCGGTGAGTTGTTTAAGACACTCACAGAATAGCGTCGCGTTAGTCGGTTCGACGAAGGCAGGATTCTTTCACTATCAATGACTTACCGAAAATTCCTCACCACCTCTGAGTGGTGAATCAGGATGCAGAACGGGTCGAATGAGAGAGGGGCGACACTTACTCACTCAACACTCTCCGTCAGCAATGGCTTCAGGGACGCTACATGTGAGCATCCACGGACGGCATTTTGGCAGGGATGCCGCCTCTCTCTCTTCGATCCAATCCTGATTTTGGTTACCGGTTAAGTTGGGCGTGGTAGCAGTTGTTGGATTTGAAATGGGTGCCCGGGGTTGGACTGAGCTTGTGAGGGAACCCCCAAGGTTTCGCTCGTGCCTCGTTCCAACCGCGGCCACCGTTTCCAGCTCCGCAATTTTCTGCGATTACACTCATTAGGTTTGATTAGTTTCTTCGATTCGACTTTGCAGCAGCACGGCGGCCATAATGGCTGCAGTCTCTACGCGCAGCACACTTCCCGGCCACGACAGTGGTATTGCTCCCGCATGCACAGCGAGTTCTACTTCTTGATTGGTGAACCCGCCTTCGGGGCCAATCAGGACGATCTGCGAGTCTGCTGGATTTGCTGATCCATTTGCTGATTTGAGTGGATATGGGTGAGCGATATGAAGTGTTTGATTTGGCGACGAATTCGAAAGCAGCATTTCGACGTCTGTTGGTTCATCGATTTCCATTAGCCAGTTTCGGCCACATTGTTTGGCTGCGGAAACGATTGTTGCTTTGAGTTTTTCGAATTTCGATTTTCCGGGGTCCACCACAGATCGTTCGGTTGTGAGCGGAATATAGCGGCCAACACCAAGCTCGGTCAGCTTTTCCAGCATCCACTTGAGTCGGTCGCCTTTTGGGGGTGAGGCGGCGACAACGACTTCGCCGTTTTCCGAACGCGGTAGGAAGGTTCGATCTCGAATTGTCACTACGACTTCACGCCGGCTGGCTGATTCCACGACGCCGGACGCTGTTGTTCCGCATCCATCGAACAAGTTGATATTGTCGCCAACTTTGACACGGAGAACGTGCAGGGCGTGGTGTGCTTCGGCATCGGTCAACGTGGCTGCCGACATCGACAGGTCAAGGCAATAAAATCGATCCGCCATATGAGGCCTATTGTTGAATACGATCCAGTAGGCGGATTTCCGGACTACGAAGAGTTGCGATTTCATCCTGCGCGTTGCGAGTGGACTGCACAATGACTTCACGTCCATCTTCCACGATGTCCAGATTTGTCATCACCACTCGATCACCTGCTTCGAGCCCTTCTTTGACAATGACCATGGATTGCAGGCGCCGGCCGGGTATCACACGTTTTCGGCGGACGATATTTTTGTCGTCGACGACGTAAATCACGCCATCACTGATTGCTTCGCGCGGAACAAGGATCCTGTTTTCGTGTACGGTGCCGTCGATTCGAGCATGAACGAACGCACCAGGCAGGAGTGGAGTTGCTGTGTCTGTGTTGATGAGTTCCACAAAAACTTCAACAGTCCGAGAATCAGTATTAGCCTCCGGCGAAGCACGCACTACAAAGCCACTCCACCTGGCATTCGCTGTTTCGTTTTCTGCGAGGTCAACTTTTGGCTTGATGCCCGCAGTCAGAAAATTCTCCAGTTGCAGGTAATCGTCGAAGCCCACAGAAATCGGGATCTCAACGAGGCTGAGACTCGTCAAACGGACCAGCGGCTCGCCAGCTCGAACATACTGGCCCTGCTCGACCATCACCTCGCTCAATATACCGTCAAAGGGAGGTTGAACTGTAGTCCTTGCGAGATCGTCATTCGCGCGGTCTCTTTCGGTTTCGCTTGTTGCCAGACGCTGGTTGGCCGCAACAATTTGGTGCGGCACAGACTGCACTCCGTTTTCGAGCTGGATGATCGTTTCTTCGTATCGCCGAAGGTCCAGTAGTGCTCGGTTGAGGTC
>CAYZYB010000842.1:0-3053 GCA_964481505.1 uncultured Planctomycetaceae bacterium
CAATTAAACCTGCGATTAAAGAACGAGGATTACCGTTTCTCGCGAACTGCGAACTGCATTAGGATTTCCACTTCCGAATCCTTGGCGACCTCACCAATGACTCCTTCGACTTCGCCCACCGTTCCACTTCTGACGTCTCGCTCCGCATACAGCATGACATTAAATGGCCCTGCCGCTGTCCGTTGAAGCAGGTCCGCTCTTAGCTGATCCAAATTCACCGGGCGATCATCCATTTCGATGTCTCCATCCGACAACGCGGACGCTCGAATGGTGACATCGACAGTCGATTCGTCGAGCGTCGCGTTCTTTCCCATCAATGCGCGAGGAATATCTTTGTCGGGCGTTGGCTTCATCGTGGACGTAACCATGAAGAAGATCAGCAGCAGAAAGGTGACGTCGATCATGGGCGTAATGTCCAGTTCGGGTTCATCAACCTTTCGCTTCTTGTTGCCGCCGCTTTCAAACACTGTCGTGGTACCTCTTGAAGATTCGCTGTTCCAACCTGCGCCGCGACGATCTTACAATTCGCTGCGTACCTGAGCTGCTTCCAGATCGTCGAAGAAAGTGCCCAGGTTTTCTTCAACAGAATCCTGCAGCTTTGAAATTCGCTGCTGCACCATCGAAAGCAGAACAACCAGGGGGATGGCAATCGCCAGTCCACCAGCCGTCGTCCACAGGGCGAAACTAATATCTGACGCCAACGCAGACGGTTTGATGCCTGCATCGCCGCCAGCAGCAATCTGCTTAAAGGCCGCGATCATACCGGTTACCGTTCCCAGCAGCCCAAGCATGGGAGCCGCCTTGATGATGGTGTTCACCCAGCCCGTGCGCACTTCAAACTCCCCCAGGATTTCACGGGAGAAGAACTCGCCGACCATCATCTTGATCTTCTTGATCGGTTTGGCTCGATTTTCGACGGCCACAGTGACCATCTGAGGCACTGCACGAGCCCAGAGTTCAGGCGAATCGCAGGTGTCTGTGATTCCTTCGAAATCATCCTTCTCAAGCATCTCGCCGACTTCGTCGAGAAACGAATTCGCGGATTCTCGCCCGGGAAAACTCTTCTGTTTCACCCGCCGAAGCAGCACGATAATGCAATACAACCCATAGATCGCCGCGGCGGCCATAGCTGCATAAATTCCGTTTCCGAACCAGTACAGAATCGGTGTGATGTCAAAATCCTGAGCGAACATCGTCGCCGAGTTGCCCAAATTCCAGTCGCCCAATAGTTGCATAAGATTTTCCTGGGACTATCGCAGTTTTTGATCGGTGACGAAGAATTCATAGCCTCCGCCCGAACGCCGGACCTGAAAGTAAGTGCGGCGAATCTGTTCGATTGGCTTTCCCGAGTATTCCATTTCTACTCGAGCCATTATCTGTTCTGTTTCCGGGGCATAGAAATGCAGCACGGTACCGCTGGATGGATTCGGCACTCCAGCTTTGGTGAGCAATTCCAGGTCTGCTTTAACGCGTTCGCCACCCTGCCAGTTCATGTAGAGCCGCTTGTCGTCGCCGCTAAGTCTTGATTCCCGCTTTGACGGCTTACCTGCCGCCAAATTGTTTGTGTAGAAGATACGACCGTCTTTGAATGCACAGCCAATTTCGATCTTAAAGAAATCCAGCTGCCGAGCGTACGACTTCAGGTTTCCCTTGTCAGCGAATTCCACCACCCAGCGTTGTTCGCGTTTTGTGCCTCCACGACCCTTGCCGCCGGTTCCGAGTGGTCGGCCGCCGGTGCCTTCTGCGCTGCCGGGATTGCCGCCCGCGTTTGGGTCGGTAAATTCGTTTGGCTGAGTGATTGCTGCCGCGCTCTCTGAAAGCGTGATCACCTGCTCGGTGATTTCTTCGAGTTGAACCATATCCTGATCGTTGGAAAGCGAAGGATCGTCTGTTGGGTCTTCGATTGATTCGACGTCGAGGCTTTCGTCGGGATCGCCATCTTCGAAGCCGCCATCGCCTGCCGTCATAACAACGTCAATGACATCGACTGTTGGAAGCAGGTTGCTTAGCCAAATGGCGATCAGCAGGGCTGCAAATGCTCCCAGTGCAAACGCGATCGCGATCTGTGCGGAGGTCGCGATCTCATATCCTGTTTCCCTCATGACCGGCACGCGACCTGCCACGCGTCGGGATTTGCGATCCGGAACGGTGGTTGACATGAACGGCCTTAGAGAAAGGAAACATGAACAGAAGAGGGCAGCTCTGCGATGAGGCAGCCATCGGGATTGACCTTATCGAACGAAAGGGCCTGCGATGCTATCTGTTTTACTGCATAATTGTCAACAAACCGACTGTCTCGCCACCAGATTGACAGCATGATTGTGCATTCGACGGATCTGATCAGACCGCCTGGTTATGCTGAAACTGCAACCATGCTTTCCCGATGCAACACAGCAGGTCCGATGCTATGAGCCCGGGCTGGGAATGGGTTTCTGCGGCGATGTCGCCAGCGAGACCGTGGACGTGGACTCCAATCGCCGCCGCATCGAAGAGCGGAAGCCCCTGTGCAATCAAAGCGGCAATCAGCCCCGTCAGCACGTCCCCGCTGCCTCCCGTTGCCATTCCGGGGTTTCCGGTGCAATTTAGAAACATCCGGGCACCATCCGTCACGATCGTGTTCGCACCTTTCAGAACCACGCAAACGCCGGTCCGAGCTGCGAATTCCAGAGCGACCTCTTTTCGACGGCTGTTGATTTCTGCCGTTGGTAACCCGGTGAGCCGAGAGAATTCAACGGGATGCGGTGTGATAACACACTCCTTTGCCAAATCAGGCCGGTCCAGCATCTTGAGCTCCGCCGCCACATTCAATGCGTCAGCATCCAGAACGACAGGGCAGGGGACGTTTTCCAGAACACTCAATACCAGGCTGGCGGCTGCTGCCGATTGTCCGAGTCCCGGCCCCACGGCAACAACTGATGCTCCAGCCACGAAGTTTCGAACAAGCTCAACTGGTACCTCGCTAAGCCCCCCATGCTCGCCGGATGGCAGAGCGATCGTCATGTAAGACGGTTCGAATCCCGCCACGATCGGTTGAATAGATTCCGGCACAACCG
>CAYZYB010000843.1:0-3052 GCA_964481505.1 uncultured Planctomycetaceae bacterium
GCGTTTATCCAAAACGCTGGGTGGTCACTGCGGCATGACAAAGCAATGGCTCCGAGAACAAGGACTTGTGTTTCTCAGATACCTGTGGGGAGATCTTGCTCCTCTTCGACGAACCGCCTGATGCGGACCCGCATGTCAGGTAGTGTGGGAGGGGACAGCCAAAAGGCTGTTCCCTATCCCAATTTTTGCGAACCCAACCACTTCTAAACGGTTTCCCATTGTTCACGTTCACGTGGTTTGTCGCGAAAGACTTTGACCTTCCAGCCCGGCTCACGGCCGTAATCTTTGTACTGCATTCAGCCGGGCATCCAGGCCGGGAACATTGCCATCAAGAGTTTTTGAATTGCCACGGCATCGTCGCGCTGGAGAATGCCGCAAACTTCGATGCCGTAGTCGTCGTGAATCGGGTCAACGGACGAGTAGTGGCTGAGCCAGTCGAATCCCTCCTCGGTGAGGCGTTCCATCACGTTGGTGCGCACCTCGAAGAGTTCTGGGGCGAAGCGAAATGCGTCCATCGGAACAGTCCTTGGTGAGAGTGATGTGATTAAGTGACACCAACCAAACAGCTAGGTTCGCACAACGGAAGGTTTTTACGACACCGCTTCACACCGAAGCCAACAAGCGTCGCAACACCAAACAGTTTACCAAAAAGAAACTGCGTTGCCAAAGAGGCGGTGTCCGCGGCGTGGCAAACCAGAACGAGCGAACGAAGCGAGCAAAACGTGGCAAACCAAATGATACTCCAATGACGAAGCCGCGGCCTTGCGTAAAAACCATGTCGTACGCCCCGTCGAGTCAGGAGTTGGTTAAGAACCCGCCAATTAATTCAACAAGCGATTCTGATTCAGGGGATTTGGCGACAACGGTGAACCCAGACCAGTTGTCCCAGTCGAGTCCAATGCACAAGGAACCGTCAGTGTAATCGTGAAACATTTCGTCGAGGCCCACAATGAGGTCTCCAACCGGCGTAAGGTTGAATTGGGACGCGACAGTTGCGGCAAGTTCCGGATATTGCAGAGGGTCAGCGTCGTGAATCTCAAAGGAGAGTCGATTGCTGGCATCGCGATGGAATTTACCGGCCTGCATCTTCATCGGTCAGGGGCGTACAACGGAAGGTTTTTACGACACCGCCCTAAACGAAGCGAGTGATGCCTGAACTACGAGAAATTGTACCAAGGCCAAGGCCCGTTGCCAAAGAGCCAAGGTGTGCCGAAGGCCTCAGCGTAAAAACCATGCTAGGCGACCGGTGCCACTACGAGTCCAGATAGAATTGCTTGAACTCGACGGTAGGCTCCCGGTCAGAGTAAATATAAACAGAGTTGCCGATCGGATCGAGGACAGAAAATCCGCGATCGCCCCACGGATGGTCCTCAAGCGGCATAGCAGTAGTGAGTCCAGCGGCATTTAGTCGCTCGTGTTCGGCGTCAACGTCATCGACCTTGAAGTTTAGCATTACGCCCGTCCCGCCGAATGTGGGAGCGTCGCCTTGCGGCTGCATGAACTGGAGTGTGGGGCCATTTCCATTGATGCGAAGGTTCACGTACCAGCCACAGTCAAAGATCAGACGGGCAGCGAAATGCTGCGTGTAAAAGTCGCGACACGCGTCAACGGATTTAGTGCAGAAGCAGGTGGAAAGCTCGATGGTCTTCATTGCAGCTGGGACTACCTTTGATCGAGGTCGCCTAACGGAAGGTTTTTACGACACCGCTTCTCGCCGAAGTCAACAAGCGTCGCAACACCAAACAGTTTACCAAAAAGAAACCACGTTGCCAAAGTGGCGGTGTCCGCGGCGTGGCAAAATAAAAGGCATCGCCGAAGCGGTAAACGGGGCAAACCGAACGATGCTCCATCGACGAAGCCGCGGCCTTGCGTAAAACCCATGTTAGACGACCGGCAGCGTTACCATTCGGCTGCAAGTGATGCCATGTGAGTCAACGCGTCACGCATTGAACCACGAAACAGCGATACATCGAAGTCACGCGCCAAACATTCAAACGTTGAATCGTGAAAGGCAAAAATGAAGTGCCGCAAATCGTCGAACATCGAGTCCGAGTGGTGACGATGCACCCGATTCATGGCAACACGGCGGTCAAGCCACGAGGAGTTGAGGATTTCGTTAGCAGAATACGGACGCAATCCGTGTTTCGCGAGGGGGTGACCGCCGAACGCCTCATCGTTGGGTGGACCAAACATGTGGAGTGAAGCGCGGGCGAATGTCACGATAGCGACGACGGATTCAGTTTCATTGGTGACGACGTTGACGTATGTGCCGTCCCAGTCAGGATCGGGTTGCGATGTCAGGTAAGCGAGGACAAGGTGGTGCTCGTCGGACAGGACAACGGGTAGCGGAGCGCCAGTGCAAGATTTCGGAACGTCCTTGAGACGTTCAATCTGTTCGTTGCCAGAGGCGTCATACATTTGATTGATCTAGGTCGTCTAACGGAAGGTTTTTACGACACTGCCCTAAACGAAGGGTACTGACCGATGATCGTGGGGAAAGTTTTGCAGACGCTTGTCACGCCATAACCAATTGCCTGAGAATTCCGCCGCTGACAATCCGTATTCCAGAGGAATATGGCACTTCTCAAAAGTGTCCAGTAGACCCCAGAAAGTCTGACAAGCTCAGCAAATGCCTGAATTATCGCTAAAAACAACCCAAACCGTAACTTTTTCTGGTGTTGAGGTGCTTTGCCCGACGATCCTACCATGCTGTTTCGCTGGAAATGAATACTTGTATGGATAGGATGTAGTGATCGCGACTCACCACCTTCTTGAGTCAACTTTTTCCCGGACGCACATATGAGACAACTCAATCTTCCAATTCGAGTGGTGCTCTACAGAGAGTCAGGTTTATGGGTCGCCCATTGCCTAGAGTTTGATCTGTTAGGTTGTGGCGAAACGAGGGAAGATTCAATTGCCTGTTTGCAGGAAGCAATCGTTCTACAGCTTGAAGCTTCGCTGGATGTTAACAACCCGGCAAATCTTTTCCGACCCGCGAGCAGTGAAACATTTCACCGCTTCGCTATGGGTAAAGAATTTGACTGCAATACTT
>CAYZYB010000844.1:0-3046 GCA_964481505.1 uncultured Planctomycetaceae bacterium
TACTTTTTGTGCCCAGCAAGCGAGCACACAACAGCAAGCCGGGAATGGGCACATCGCGAACCGTGCCGGGATCATTCAATAACTCGGCAAGTTTGGTTTTGTTTTCAGAATGGTAAAACAACGAAACCAGAGCCACGCGACTTTGACTGGCTTCCTGATTTTCGTCCAGGTTACACAAAATCAATTCTTCGGCGTCATCAAACTGCCGATGTCGCCCCAGCACCCATGCACAGATAAGATTCGATTCCCAGTTCCGAATAGAATAGTCCGCAACGCGGGCGGCTGTTGCAGCCGCTGCCGGATCTCCCTTCATTTCCTGCAGCAACGCGGTGTTCGCCATACTACTGGCCAGCATATCGTCCTGCCGAAAATGACCACTGCCGATTTCTGCCAGTTGTTTGTAGGTCTTGAGGGCGTCTTCAGTCTGGCCCAGCTGTTGCTGAGTTCTCGCGACGTAATACCAGTACGGCGGATAGCATTCCATAAACCGCTCCAGACGAGTCAGCATTCGCAGCCGTTGAGCCGCGTTTTTCTCTCGCAGAACGCGGGCCAACTGGTCCAGATCCTGATCGCGAATCAACCACTCGTCCGGAATGTTGTTCTTCTGCGACAGTCGCCAGAAGCTATCCAGAAACGTACTTGATCGTGACATGAGATCAGTGAACTCACTCTTTTCGACTTTCCACTGATCAGAATCTCGCCGCACTTCCTGATTGCGGTAGTCCCACCAACTGTTTGCTCCCGACTGAATCACATTCCCCAACTGACCGGTGGCAACCTGAGCTCCAATCACAAAGAAACTGGTCCCCAGCTGACGATGTGCGTTGCGACGGAATTGTTCATTGATGACGATTCGTTCACGTTCACTGATTTCGACGTGACTGATTTCGTCGAGGATCGATTTGTACAGCGCGATGACTTCCGGATCTTCGATCTGATTTAGGTTCAGATTGTTCAGGATTCGTGTCTGTTCTTCATGGAAGACGCTCTTTTGAGGCACGCGGCGAATTCGATGTAACGCGGCGCGGCAGTAGTTGAGCGCTACAGCCGTTGTCTTGCGAACTGTTTCGTCATGCGACGCCGTTTCGTCATGCGACGCCGTTTCCTGCGCGGAGGTCGCAGTGGAAAGCAGCAAGCTGGTTGCCAGTAGAAGTGCAGAGTGTTTCCATGTCATGGCGGTTGCCTGGAGTCAGCCAAAGTGAAACAAGTCGACTTCCTGTCGCCAGAGGTTGGTCAATGTTGAACCAACCGATCCTGAATTCGTACATTCTTCCCTGAACGTCACAACAATGTCCGTTTATGATTGTGTGCCAGGGCGAATGAGCAAGCAGCATTCGTTGTTGATCGCGGATAGATTCACGACCGCGACCGCTCGCAGCAGAGGTCGCAATCAGGGAAACGGCGAAATTTGCCACAACGGCGAAGACTCTGCCGATTCTGCTCGTTCAGACCATGCGGGAATGCCCGCAGATGCCTCCTCGCAGACCAAAACGGCGCTCTGAGAGTGCCGAATTACTGAGCCGCCAACTGTCCGCCATTGAAAGACAGGCAACCGCTCAGTGGAAACGCACACATTGCTGTGGCCTTAATTTGCCAAACAGGGTACACCTTCGCCTCGATTTAGACCACGATTCGTAACCGCGTCAATGCATGGAGGCATTTCAGATGCGCGACACTTTTTTGCCGTTCGCCCCACCACTCATCGGTGCCGAAGAGATTGACGAAGTCGTCGACACCCTGCGTTCCGGTTGGCTGACGACCGGTCCGAAGACACGAAAGTTCGCGGACGAATTTGCCGAGTTCACGCAGGCTCCTGGTGCGCTCACAGTGAGCTCCTGCACAGCTGCCCTGCACCTTTCGTTGATCGCGCTGGGAATCGGCGAGGGCGACGAAGTTATCACAACACCACTGACGTTCGCTGCATCAGTCAACGTCATCGAACACGCCGGAGCGCGGCCTGTTCTTGTTGATGTCGAACCCGACACGTTGAACATCGATCCCGCGAAAATCGAACAGGCCATCTCGCCAGCCACCAAAGCCATCATCGCTGTTCACTACGCCGGTCACCCGGTGGAACTCGATGCAATCCGTGATATCGCAGACCGTCATAATCTTCACCTGATCGAAGACGCAGCTCACGCGATCGGTGCGGCGTACAAAGGTCGGCCAATCGGCAGCGGCGACAACCCCGCCTGCTTCAGCTTTTACGCGACTAAAAACCTGACCACCGGCGAAGGCGGGATGCTGACCGGGACTGACGATTTCATCGACCAGGCACGGACGCTTAGTCTGCATGGCATGAGTCGTGAAGCGTGGAGTCGCTATGCAGCTGGCGGAAAATGGGCCTACGACATCGTGGCGCCCGGTTACAAATACAACATGACGGACATCCAGGCGGCACTGGGGCTGCAGCAGCTTCAGCGATTCGAAAAGATGCAGCAACGCCGTCGAGAAATTGTGGCTCAGTATCAGGATGCGTTCGGCAGGGACCCCGCATTTCAAACACCGGTATGCCACGATCACGTTAGGCACGCCTGGCACCTCTACGTACTCAGGATCAACGAATCGGAACTGACAATTGATCGCAATCAACTGATCGAAGAAATCAACGCCAGAAACATTGGCACGTCGGTTCACTTTATTCCGATCCACATCCATTCGTATTACGCCAACAAATACGGCTGGAAACCAGAGGATCTGCCGGTCGCGTTAAACAGCTTCAACCGCATGGTGAGTCTGCCACTGTCCGCAAAAATGACAGATCAGGATGTCGCTGATGTCATCGAGGCTGTGACCGACATTGCGGCGAACTCAAGACACAGACGTATGGCTGCTTAGCCGTCGCCGGGCTGAACTTGCGACGGCATTCTGCAGTTCGCCGTGTTTTCGCTTTCGTTCTGCTTCTCTCGCTGAATCACCTTGCTTACCGGGAGTTGAGCGAACTCTGGCGTTTCACACACGAATTCTGCTGCGTGCGGCGCATCGCGGGCCAGAGACTCCGCGATAGGCTATTCCCGATCCCACGACCAGTCGGTGACCTGCTGCA
>CAYZYB010000845.1:0-3043 GCA_964481505.1 uncultured Planctomycetaceae bacterium
GCCTTCAACACAGCGCGAGCTCCGCGTTCGTGAACGCGACGTTCCGGCGGGGCGGAGGTTCGGTTAAACGTATCGTTTAGGAAGGCAACGCCCAGTCCCGTGGCGCCTCCCAGGTGCTTTAACGAAGCTGGAATCCACGGCCGATGCTTCATCATTTCCGCAAACACAGTCAGCTGCACACTGATGACGCGACCTTCGTTGGCCAAACTGCGAACCGCTTCGTCCAGGAATCGTTGGTTGTCAGCAGTGAGTTCCGAAGTCACGCTGGGGATTTTCCCGAAGGCTGTCCCAAAATCCTGAAGCACTTTTTTTGCATGAACTGTATCGAACAAATCGACCGATGCGGAGTTCCATCCTTCGACGATTTTGATTTCCAGTTCTCGCATAAAACGCGTGGCTGACATCCAGAAATCATCGCGAACCATGAGCAGGCACCGCACATAATCACCGTCACACTGACGCAGGGCGTGCACAAGTTCACATTCCGCCAGCGAACGCGGCTCATGCAGCCATTGCTCAAATTGATCAAGAACAATCACCACAGTCTGAGTCGAAGTCTGGTACTCACCTCTGCGCAAGCCTGTAATGACTTCCCTGAGACTGCTGGAAGGCGGAATCGCGGGGAAATGCTCGCGCAGCGCTCGCAGCAGTTGAACTTCGGTTTGTTGTCGAGACGATTCGATGTAGATCGCGATGACCTGTTCGTCGAGCACCGGGAGCAGGCCTGCTTTAGCTAAAGAAGACTTGCCACACCCGGATGGCCCGTACATCAGGCCAACAGAAAATGTCTTTTCCGGATCGGCTTCCTCAAGACGCGTTTTCCAGAACCGAACGGATTCCGGCAAGCCATGTCGATCATGTGGCCCGGGTAGCAAATGCAAAAAGAAATCGGCATCGCTTTCTTCAAACGACCGTAGACCTCGAGGGACCACTGAAGGTCTTTCGAGATCCGGAATTGTTGTATTCTGACCATCTACCGTTGATCCGAAGCCACTGGAAGCACCGGATGGCGATTCACTTTGCTGTTCTACCTCAATATCGGACGGAAGTGCTGCCGGATCATCAAGATCGAAAAAGTGTTGTAAATCTGCGGCAAAGTCAGCAGCCGTCAGGTATCGCTGGGAAGCTCGTTTTTCCATTGCGCGAAGGCAAATCCGTTCGAGCTCCGGGGGAATCGTATCGCTGATTTGGCGGGGCGGTTTGGGTTCGTAAAACTGGATTTGGTGCAGAACATCAAGCACTTCTGATCCGGTGAACGGCTTACGACCTGTCAGCATTCTGTAGAACACAATCCCCAAGCTGAACACGTCGCTTCGCCCGTCAACACGATGACCTTCGCCGCGTGCCTGTTCCGGGCTCATGTAGGAAGGCGTGCCAGCCTGAAGACCTTCCTTTTCGACTCTGCCTTCACGAAGCGCTAAGCCGAAGTCGACAAGAAACGGTCGGCTTTCGTGATCGATCAAAATGTTCGCAGGCTTTACGTCGCGATGAATCACCCCTCTGTTGTGTGCAAAGTGGAGAGCATTGGCGATTTGCAACACCAGCTTACAGATCTCACGATAGTTCCCGGTATCACTCCGCAGCATTTCACGGAGCGTTATCCCTTCGATGTACTTCGACACCATAAAGATGCCGCCGTCGTCCGTGCGGCCGACGTCGTACACCGGAACAATGTTCTCATGATCCAGTTGCGCCACCATTCGCGCTTCTTCGACCCATGAGTCGCAATCGTCCTCCAGCAGCTGGCGATGCGGAACCTTGACCGCAACCAGGCGATTCAGTTCTTCGTCCAGCGCAAGGTAGACGACACCAAAACCGCCTTCCCCGAGAATTTCGCGGACAACATAGCGGCCCACGTTGGTCGGAATCTCGTCGGGAGACGTATCTGTTTCTTTTAACCCTTCCCTGGGAACCTCTTCAATGTCATTGGAGAGGCTCACGAGTTCCGACTTCGAACTCGCGATGAACGTTTCGTCCTTTGGATCGAAGTTGCTCATTTCGATTCCTGCTGAGTGGCCCTGACCAGTACCAACGACCGGCTGCCCTGAGTCTACCGAAAACAGCCCGAGAATCCCACGGTGACGTTATCAGACTGTAAGCACTGCGCAACTGAACATCGGCTTAGACTGGTAGAAAATTCAGCACGTCAGCTGCGAGACAACTCCGAACAGGAGAGGCTTCGGTAAATGGCAAAGTTACGGACGAATGGCAAGTTGTGGCAATGACTGCCCGTTGCCGTGGACGCAAATCGGCGTTTGACTGTCGCATAGAATTGTGCCATCACGGGCAACGCGGACATGCAGACGATCCAACACACAAAAATTCCATGTGGCCGAGACTTCTTTCCATCGGTCCGCCTCACGATGACAATACAAATTCATCGCCAGCTGATCGCCCCAGTCCGTCGTTCCCATGACATCGCTGGAATTTCGAATGCGGTCTGCTGTTCTAAAATAACGCAACATCGTTGCGGCCGTTCCGCTGCCGAAACCACTGTTTAAGAACGGGCTCGGAAACACCAGATCGAACGCCTCCCGTCGCTTTGCTGCATTCGAAATTGAAGTACACCACGCATGAACCGCCGGATTGTGCGGATAGCCAAGCGGTTCTCGAACTGCCAGCAGTTGCGATGGATGACTCTGAGTCAATTCCCACAGCGGATCAAGACGTCCCTGGAACACGACGTCCGCAGCATCCCAATACGCGACAGGAGTCTGCTTCGGCAGCTCTTCTACAACATCACCGAAATCACGCAACCTTCGCACGGGCGGCATCTGACCGTTATGAGGTCTATCGATGATGCGAACATTCGGCAATCTCGAAAGCATCCGCACTTCACTCGAGCGCAGGCCATAACCAACAGCCACCACTTTCTGGTGATTTCCGGATGCTCGGAGCGACGCCAGAAAGACATCGCGAAAACGTCGCACGTCGCGTCTGTTGAATGCTGCCAGCACTCTCGCAGAAGCAACCGCATGAGCTCCGCCAGCTTGTTCACTCACCGCAGCCGTAGGAATGGCAGTCGAAGCTTTCGGATGATGCT
>CAYZYB010000846.1:0-3043 GCA_964481505.1 uncultured Planctomycetaceae bacterium
GTCTATTGCGCCGCTGATGATTTCGGATCGGCTGAAACGTGCCAGCGTGAAGTCGTCCTGGCTGGCTCGCACAACGTTCCTCATGAGCATCCCGTTTTTGTCTCTGGGCGGGATGCAGCTGATCTTTGGAAGCAGTACATCTCCGTGGCGTGTGGGTTTCTTTCTCTTTGCGTATGCCGCTTTCTTTTGTCTGCATGGAGTCAACCAGGCGTCGTTTAATACGATTCAGGGAAAGTTGATTAGACCAAACCGACGTGGCCGGCTGATGGCGCTCGTGGGATATATCGGGTCACCAGCAGCGGTGTTTATGGCGTGGGTGTTTCTGCGGCGCTGGACACAAGCGGAGCCTCCGCTTTTTGCGTACATCTTTTTGTTCACAGGGGCCGCTTTTCTGCTCGCGAGTTTCACGGTAAGTCGAATTCAGGAATATCCGGACCCGGTTGTTGATCGCCTGCCAATTGCTGCAGGACAGCGGTTTCGTGAGGCGTGGGATTCGTTAAGACACGACCAGCATTTGCGCCGACTGGGGATCTTTAGTTCGTTGTTTGTTTGCTCCCAGCTGCTTTTCCCACACTATCAAAGACTGGGAAGAACGCAGCCTGGGTATGAAGGACAGATGCTGATGATATGGGTGATTGCTCAGAATCTTTCCGCGGCAGTCTTCAGCTGGATCAGCGGTCGCATCGCAGATCGCCGGGGAACTCGCAGCGCCCTGCGGACGATGTCGTTTGCCGCCATTTTCGCACCGTTGCTCGCGCTGTCGCTGCCCCGTTATTCGACGGCCGAATGGTATTGGCTGGCGTTTGCCTGGCTGGGGCTGGTTCCCGTCACGTTCCGTATGCAACTCAACTACGCCCTGGAATTGACCGATCGCAGTCGACATCCCATCTACGTTAGCACGATCGTCTTGTGCATGGCGTTTCCGATCGTGTTGTCGCCGCTGGTTGGAGAATTTGTCGCACGCATTGGCTATGCTTGGCCGTTCAGTGTCATTGCCGCAGTGCTGACTACGGCGTGGCTGCTGACACTCACGATGATAGAACCTCGCGATGACGGCTTCCGTGCAGTTGCCATCGAAACAGACGGGGCGGAGCCAACAGCAAATGCATGACCGCGTCCTTCACCATGTTTCCTGAAAAACGCGAGACCTCTACACGTTGTCCAGAATCTGGCCAATGTTTGTGAAGATCAGGAAGTCACTGTTTGGTGGAGTGACTCTTGCTGTAGCGGTTCCGGACGTCACAGTTATCGTAGCCGGTTCTGTAAGCGTCAATTCTGTATCCGACTGAATAGATTCCACGAAGAAGATACGGCTATTGACCTCAACAGAATCACCGACGGCCAGGTCTGTGGCAAACGCAGAACCCGTTCCTGTTACCGTTGAGCTGCCGGAATTTAATTCCACGGTGCCAGCGAGTGCTGTGCCCGTTGGCGGTGCATTTCGCAGCGGTGTCTGGCTTAGCGCGTTGAAGCCAAGCGAAGTTCTGGAATACAGAGAGTCAACGCCGAATTCCGAGCTGATATTCGTCGGGTCCGGTCCGATCGGCACAGCATGCAGATTGTCAACCACATCCAGGCCACTACCTATCACGCGGCCAAATACTGTGTGGAGGTTGTTGTCGAGAAAGGTGTTGTCGGCGACGTTAAGGAACCATTCACTGGAGCCTCCTTCGCCCGTTGGAGGATTGCTGCCGGGCAGAGCCATTGACAGCGTTCCGCGGAGATTTGAATTCAGCGGGTTAAACTCTCCTGGGATCGTGTCCGGCTGGCCATCGTTGTCAAGATCTCGATCAATTTCCGTTATTTCGCTTCCATCGACGTTGTAACGTCCGGCCTGAATGATGAAGTCTTCAACAGTGCCACCGATGCCCGAGGTGTGAGCCGAACGCTGAACCAGCAGGTTGTCGTATCGCTCTGTGCCGTTCGCTGCCGTCGTTGTGTAGCTCAGGAAGTTAGCAACAGTGATCGGCGCCGCGACGTCGAACAATTCGATGTCGAAGAAATCCAGGCTGCCGTCGTTGTCCAGATCCTGGTTTGTTTCAAATCGAACAACACTGCCTTCCGCAAAATAAACCGATCGATTCACGTCTTCTGTCAGTAGCGACGATCCGCTTCCCACGGTCGAGCGAATCACAAGATCGTTTCCCGCGGGATTGTTCAGCAACGTTGTGGACACGCTGTAGCTTCCAGACGCATCAGCCGTCGCTGTACCGTCGTCGAAGAGTCCGTCACCGTCGCGATCAACGGTCACCACGGCGCCGGGTGCCGTGGTTCCGGTGAACGTGACGTTTTCTGTCGTCGTTACTTCAACACCATTGGATTGCTCAACAGGATCGCTGATTGTGCTTGTCAGTGTCAGTGCGTCGTCTTCGGTAATCGTCACCTCGACGGTGCCGGTAATGACGGCGGTCGCTGTCGCTGTGATTGTGACGACTGTTTCGCCTTCTGCGACCGCTGTGTCCACGATGGTCAGATCTGTGCTTACGGAAGCCGCGCCCGCTGGAATTGTGACTGTGGTGGCTGTTGTCAGCCTGGCCGTATTCGAAGAAGCAAGAGTGACCGTAAGTTCGTCAGTCGTGTTGCCGCTGCGTGTAATCGTGAGGCCGTCAGTGATCGTACCGTCCGTTTCGTTGACCGTTGGCTGTGTCACGCTCAATGTGAATGACGGATTTGCCCCGGCAATGGCTGCTTCCGCTAATGCGATCGCTCCTGTCGTGGTATCTGTAATACGGGTTGCGATCAAGGACGCATCGGCCGTGCTGCCGGAAAAACTGCGCTGTCTCAAGTCGTCGACGGTTACGTCATCAGACGTTTGAAGGTTATCTTCGCCGCTTCCACCGAACGCTCGAACACGATCAGAGAACGTGGTGCCGCCCTGAACCAGAATGTTGTCTGCGCCTCTGCCCGCGGTTATCCGAGTCCTGTCGCCGACTTCGACGCCGTCAAACATGATAATATCGCTGCCGGAATGCCCTGCGATCATCACGTCGTCCGACAACGTTGAATTGCGAACAACGATGTCGTCGTCGCCGCCCCACCCTTT
>CAYZYB010000847.1:0-3043 GCA_964481505.1 uncultured Planctomycetaceae bacterium
GTGTGCAATGAACAGACATCAGCGAGTGCCAAAGGAAGCACAACCCCGTCATCCGTGGGCAGTTCAACCTTCAAACTCGTCAGCCACGAGCAGTGATTTGAGCAAGCACTATGCCCCTCGCCACACGGGCAGGAACTGTGGTCGGGCTCCTGATCACCAACATTTCCACTGGCATCGGCCGAGCAGTGAGCATGAAACTTACAGCTGCACTGATGAGTTTCCTGCAATTTCTGCTGTTCAGCAACTTCCGGGGCCGAGTTCAGGACCGAGCAATGATCATGATGAGCGCAACATCCCATCCCCGCGTGAAACAACACGCTTAGGAGAGTCAGGAGTTTTGCTGCACTGTGAAACATGAAAAGTCCTTTTGCGATCAATCGCCACCGCACATTATCGTCAAGGCCACCGGTTTGTCATCATCAATATGAAGATCAAAACCCACATTGCCCAGATTGAAATGCAACTCCGGTGCCAAACTCTGCCATCTAAGCTCCAGCCGGGATGCTGCTTGGATTTTGCCTTGTCTTGCCGTTGGAACTCGTACTTCCACCTGCCATCGGGCGTACTCAACGCGACGGCACTCTGTCGTCGGAGCGACGTCGGCTACGGAACGAATCACGAACGGGCTCACGCTCGCACGATATTCCTGGTCTTTGGTTCAATTCAAGTTCGCTGAATCCTGATCGGGGTTTGCCTGATATCGCCGGTGTTGCGACTCAACACCGCGACCACGCCGATCTAACGCCGCGGGCGGGATCTGAGCTGATTTCGGTTTGTCTTTTGAATCTGGATCATAGAATGTCGGCAACAATTTAATGTGACGTGTGAACGTTCAGACGCTGTCTTCCGAAATATCGCCAATTGGGGTTTCGGCCCCTTTCCAAAGCAGCAGATCTGGTCTTCCGCGCTCCCGGTACGGGAGCGTCGGGCCGTGGTCTGTGCTTTGGCCCTTTGGCGAGGGTTCGGAAGCAGGCTCGGTTTCGGCGCTCCTCTTTTTATGGACTGCCGCCGAGACGAGTTTCCTCTTCTCGCGAAAGCGGCAGGCCATGGCGACCCGGCTTTATCTTGATACAGCCCGACTGGGGCTGATGTCTCCGAGTGCTCAGCAGATCAGTCGGGAGTATGCTGGACTGATCGCTTCCGAAGGCTGTTCACCTTTTTTCGAGCAGTTTCTGTGGTATGGCGGCGACACCTGGTCCGCTCGGCTCAGGCAACGGTTTCCGACTCTTGCCGGCTGGCATGGTGTTGAAGGATTGAAATCCGGCATTCGTCGACTGGCCGGATTCGCTGACGATGCCCCAGTATTCGTCGCGGGCCGGTCCTGTGAAGTCTTTCGAATCGCGGCTCGGTTTCTTTGCCAGTCCTGCGAACAGGTTCTTACGACCGCTTCAGAATGGCCCGGCTATCTGAGCATCCTGCAACAGGAAGCGTCAAAGACTCATACAAAACTGGTTGAAGTCGCTGATTCCGAAAACAGCGATGTCACGGCAACGTTGGTGCAGGCGTGGAATGAGCGCCCCTGCGACGGACTGTTCGTCTCAGGAATTAATCATTTGGGCCGACGGATTCGATTGTCACAATTGCTGGCGACACTGTACCCGTCGCCGAAATGCATTGTCGTCGATGGGGCTCAGCACTTCTGTCATGTGCCTGAAGAAACCGTTCGGAATATCGACTTCTACATTGCCGGTGGTCACAAATGGCTGCGGTGCGGCTTGCCGATGGGAATCGGAATTGCTGGTCGTAAGTCAACCGCCGAGTCGATTCAGTCGTTCGTTCACGAACACGTCCGGTCACGGGCTACTGGCGACCCCTTGCTGAATCTGATCGAGTGCCATGCTTTGTCTCAGCAGAAATGCTGTGGAGAAACCGTCAATGTGGCCCCTCTGCTGCACTGCCACGCGGCCATGATAGATGCCAGTGAGTTTTTCCTGAATGGGCGCCAGCAATTTGCCCGCAGATTGACGAACGGGCAGGAACTTCAAGAGGCACTAAAGCAATCCGGGTGGAATGCTGCAAACGATCTGGACAGCGGAATTGTCGTACTGCATCCAACAGATGAAGACGTTTCTCGGTCTCCACCAACAACGATTCGATGTGCATTTCAGGAAAGAGGCATTGCCGTTTCCGCATTCGCAGGCGGCCTCGTTCGGCTATCGATGCCGGCAGAAAAGCTGACGGGGAAACAAGTTCAGCGCATTACAAGAACCTGTCATCGTCTCGCGTAGTTTCGTCCCATTCCGAGACCACGACTGTTGGTCTGATTTCTTCTCCTATCAGGACAACCTCGCAGAAAGGAAATAGGTCATTCTGACCGGCGCTTCGGAAGTCGAACTCGATCGCAGCTATTACAAGAATCCTCGATCGTCATTCGATGCTCTCGATGACCTGTTCGGCCGCTGGGACAACCTGGACTGAGCAGGAAACCTGGAGTTCGTGCGATCTGGTTAGCTACTCACGTTCGAGTAGACTCGTGAAAACAATCGCAACTTCTGCCATCTAACATTGAACAACTCAACCGTTGGGCCATCAAAGTACAGAGTGAAACGTTCTGTACGAGCGTTGGCATCGATCTCTTGCACTCCTATCGCACGCGATCCGTATATTCCAAAATCGTGTTTCAGATCGGGCTCGTTCGCAAGCTCTGATTCCCGCAAAACTCCCACTTCTATGCCGGCGGATATCTGTGATTCCAGCCATTGAGCGATCAATGCGGTCGGCCGCTCCTTATCAACGGGCCATAGCTCGTCCCTAATGATGGCGATACGCTCGATTGTGAGCCCTTCCTTTCGAAGGCGGATGTTAAGTTTGGTACTGCGTTGCCCTGGTTGATCCTGCCAGTATGCAGCAGACTTCACCCAAGACACGGAACGGTATCGCTGAATTCCATCACTGGTGAGGATTCTCTCGTAAACCGTCCGCCACGACTCCGTCGTTGGGAACACGATTTCTCCCCTACCCAGTTTCTCAAGCTCCATGTCTATCTGAGATAACCTGAGCAGTGCCAGATCCCTGAGTATGTCATCTGTGTTCTGGCTTATAT
>CAYZYB010000848.1:0-3038 GCA_964481505.1 uncultured Planctomycetaceae bacterium
GATAGATGCTGACCAAAAAGCCCTCCTGCAATCGATCAATCGCTTTTCGAATACTGCCGCCGCGGAATGCTGTACGGCTGATCGGAATCACGTACGTGTTGCGACAGATCCAACCGACGAAGGGAACCTTGAACAGAGAGTCGCGAGCAAGATAGGAAACGGCGCGGGTAAGTCGCACGGCGACGAAAAGTGGATCGAGGAAACTCTGATGGTTGATCAGAAGGATTCCGCCCAATTGATCGTCGATGTTTTCGCGGCCGATGATGCGAGTACGACACCAAAGTCGCAGTGGCAGATAGGCAACGCAGTGAAGGAACAACCACACAGGATTTCTGCGCGGTCGCTTTACAGGGTTAGTCGCGGAGGTAGCTGCATCAGCTGTGTCCGGTTTGCTGTTCATTGTTTTCTCTACAGCAGGTCAAGCAGAGTTTGGGCAACACTGTCCGTGGCGGAAAAATCGTCGCACACGTAGTCGGGTTTGTGTGTTGCGAGTTCCTGAGCGTTGTACGATCCAGTCGCCACGCCGACGGCTTTCGCACCGATCGCGCGAGCGCAGCGAATGTCTGCAGGAGTGTCGCCGATGACCATGGTGTTAGCGCCGTCAACTTCGAAATCCATCGCATCACTGGCCGCCTTTAGCGCTGCGCGAGCGACGTCATCTCGCTCAGCCAGTTGGCCACCGAAACCACCAAAGGTAAAAAACTGGTCCAATTGATAGTGACGCAATTTGATCCATGACGCGTCGACATAGTTTCCGGTCAAAACGGATAGCGTAATATGCTTCTGTTGTGCCAGTTTGCTCACCAGATCCACGACGTTCGGCAGCAGTTTTCCCGGAGCATTTTCAAGACACTCAGGCAGTCGCTTCAGGTAAGCATTCCGAAACTGATCGCGGTGTTCCTGTGTGTTCTGGATTTGATATCGCTTGAGTAGTTCGTCAACGATGCCACGATCGGTGCGACCCGACGTCAGGACGCCCTCAAAGGGGGCGTCGATGCCGAATCCGTCAACCAAAGCCAGCTCAAGGGCCTTCTGTCCGGCACCGCCGGTGCTTAGCAAAGTGCCGTCAATGTCGAAGAAAATTACTTTTTGAGTCATGAATGGCTGAGAAAAGGGAAATCTGTTGAGTTTGGGGCTTTCGAAGCCGTGGATCGGCCGATATTCTACCCAGCCCTCAGTCGTCACGCAGTCGACTCCGGGAATTCCTCTGCAGAACATCAAACACCAGCATTTGCGAACTTAGTTATCATGGCCAAGACGAATCGAAAGCTCACCAAAGCCAATCACGGTCGCCGACCAGCCAGTGCCAAGGCACGCAAACTAAAACGCCGACACGTTAAGTTGTCGCGATAGTTCAACGGTATTCGGCAGGGCGAAAGTTGTTTTGACGTCGCTCCGTGTGTTGATATCCGCAGCCCGCTTCTTTTTGAGGCGGGCTGTTTTCGTTGATTCCCGAGCAACCGCGACATGCTGCGGGATGATCTTAACTGCGTGGGCAGATGAAGATCTGCCGCATCGCAAAGCCGTTTGCATTCGCAGGGGCAGTCGTCAGGTACGCGTCGGTTCGCAGCGCAGGCAGAGCCGCGCCTCACGGGACCTGGACTGCCAGCAATGTTGAACGGGGTCTCTGCTGCGAGTTATTCTCCATAGCGATGCTGGAGAATGCGCGACGGGCCTCGAGGTTCTTTCGCAATCACGTTGGATACGTTGGATGATTGCAAGCGCAGCCGCGCTGATTCAAGGCGAAAGTAGGAAGTGACAGCGGGAGTTTCGCCGACGTACCGACGTGCTGCAGCGGGTTGCTGCAGCGATACGTCGGCGTTTCGATTTTGGGCGGTCTAAGATTTCGCCTTCCACGAGATGGATTCGAGGTTCATGCCGATTTTCATTCCACGGTAGAGCAACGGGTTGACGACGGTGGATCGGACGACCGTTTTTGCCGTTGTTTTGAGCTTCGAAACGAAAGACGGACCTTTGGGGGCTTCACCGTCCCCATCGACCAGTCCGTAGGCTTCTGCGATCTCGCTGGTGATTGGTCGGCCGAACAGATTTTCCCACTTCATGCCGCCGGACGACGACAGAGTGATTGACCGCATGCCGCTGTCGACCAGCAGCTTTCGCAGTGTCTTTGGTGTGAAGTAGTTGATGTGCTGAGGTGGTTCGTTCAGCATGAAGTCATCTTTGTTCCATCGAATTGGCAACGTGTTGTAATTCGGAACGTCGATGTACAGCATGCCACCCGGCTTCAACAGACGCTTCAGCTTTTCCACGTCTTCGAGTGGATTCAGCAGGTGCTCAAAGACCTGAGCGGCGTAGATGACGTCGAAGTGTTCTTCGGGAAATCCAAGTTCTTCGATCTCTCCGACGTGCATGTTCTTCAGACCACGTTTCTCAGCAGCGCGTCCTGCCCATTGGCCGACGTCACAGCCGTGTGCATCCCAGCCACGTTTTTGAGCTTGTTCGAAGAAGTAACCGGCAGCACAGGCGAAGTCCAGGAGACGCCCTTTTTGAGGCATCTTTTTTTCCAGCTGCACGACCTTGTCCGCGTATCCCTGAACCACCGTTGGTGTGGCGATACGAGCGTACAGGTCAATCAGTTCGTCTTCTTCTCGGACGTTGTAGATTTCCGCGAGGTGATCGACGGTACAGCGTGGGTTCATATAAACCAGGCTGCAGCGTTTGCACTTTTCAAGTTGGTAGCCAGCCACGACCTGCTCCGGTTGCGATGTGGCGCAGGAACAAAGTGGGCAGGGGGTTCGGACAAGGCCTTGAAGTAATTCAGCTTGTGGTTCAGCTTTTAATTCAGCTTGTGGTTCAGCGGTAGCCTGAATCATCAGATCATTTTCTTTGGAAACTGGAAACTGGAAATAGATTTATTCAACAAGATGGAAAACGTGGACAATCGGTAGAATCTCGTAAATTGCGTCGGCCGTTGTGCCCGCATTGATCTGGCAGATGTAGATCAATCCGTTTGCTCGATCGTATGCGAGGCCGCCAAGTTCCTGTTGGCATGTGTCGAACATGTACTGGCTCAGGCC
>CAYZYB010000849.1:0-3037 GCA_964481505.1 uncultured Planctomycetaceae bacterium
CAACGTCTCCAAATCGGAATCGGGACGTCGCAATAGCTCAAGGCAGACGACAGATGTGCGGCGCACCTTAATCAACTCTGCCGTTGAAAGGTCGGCCGCGATGTCTGCGGGCGAACGCACGTCAGCGAGATCAAGCGGTTTGGGAAGCCATGCGATTCCCAGCAGGACGACGGTCGCTGCCGTCGCTGCCACCAGCACTGCCGCTACGAATCGCGCCGGTTGTTCATCGTTTGTGCGACTTCCCGGACGGTCACCTTCAGAGTCTTGATTCTGCGGAATGCTGGACATCGATCGGTGATCTCAGGCTGACCAGGGGAATGGTAAACGCCGGAACTCAACAACCACAGAATAAACCACTGACAACGTCTAAGCGACTTTTGCTGTCAGTTCTTCTAAACCGAGTCGAGCACAATAGTTGCCGAACGATTCTCCATCCTGACGCTCGGCCTTGTATAACGCAAGGACGGGCGAAAGCGTTTGCACGAGTTCTTCGTGAGGCACACTGTCCTTGTAAATAAAGCACAGTTGCGTGCCTTCTGTATTTCCGCCCAGGAACAATGTGTACTTGCCGACAGCTTTGCCGACCAACCCAATGTCGGGCGTGTATGGTCGAGCACAACCGTTTGGGCAGCCCGTCATGTGAATGGCGATCTTTTGCGATTCCAGTCCCAGCTTTGCGATTTCGACATCGAGGTCGTCGATAATTCCTGGCAACGCTCGTTCGGATTCTGTGATCGACAAGCCGCACGTCGGAAACGCCGGGCAGGCAATCGAATAACGTCGAAGCAGCGAAAGTTCTTCGGCCGCTTTGATTCCGTGATCGGCCAGCAGGCCATCGATTTCGTCTTTGTTGGCGGGATCAATGTCACACAAAATGACGCTCTGCAAAGCCGTCAGCCGTGTGTCCATTTTAAACTTCGACAGGATCGCTCGCAGACCGGCTTTAATTCGCAGATCACCTTCGTCTTTGATGCGGCCATTTTCGATGTTCACGCCAAGGAACAACTTACCGTCGCCCTGTTCGTGCCAGCCGATGTGATCCTCGACACCGGTGACGTCAGATGCATGCGGTTCTGGTAGAGGCCCACCAAAATACTCTTCGACTTTCGCTTTGAAAGCCGGCAACCCGATGTCGTGAATCAGGTACTTCATGCGAGCTCGCTTGCGATCCACACGATTTCCGTGATCGCGTTGAACCTTCACGATGGCTTCTGAGACGGCAATAACCTGATCAGGAGCCACAAACGTTAACTTGTCGCCGATACGAGGGAACGTTTTTTCGGCAGACGGCGTTCGCCCCATGCCGCCACCAACCAGCACGTTGTAGCCGATGATCTGATCGTTTTCGACGACAGCCAGCAGTCCGAGGTCCTGTGTGTAAACGTCGACGCAGTTGTCGGACGGCTCGGCAATTGCCATCTTGAACTTGCGTGGCAAATATCGTTCGCCGTAGATCGGTTCTTCAACCGGTTTGAATTCTGCCACGTTTGTTTTTTCGCCGTCTTCGTCGGTTAGCCAGATATCGAAGTATGAAGTCGAGTGTGGCTTAAAGTGATCGGCTAGTTCCTGCGACAACGCCTGCATCTGATCGTGAACAGCATTGCCGCGGTAAGGCGCCGGACAACACATCACGTTACGATTGACATCGCCACAGGCGGCAAACGTTGTCAGCTTGGAATCGTTAATCGCGCGGACGGTTTCTTTCAGGTTTTCTTTGAGCACTCCGTGAAGCTGAAACCCCTGGCGAGACGTAATGCGGACTGTGCCGTTGGCCAGTTTATCGCACAAATCCAATTCAGCCAGAAACTGATCCGCGGTGACTCGACCACCGGGAATGCGAGTTCGTACCATGCACGAATACGCTTTGGCCTTTTTGGTGCCGTCTTCGTTTTTCTGTTTGCGAACGTCACGATCGTCCTGCATATAACTGCCGTGATGTTTCAGCAGTTGAGCGGCGTCGGCAGAAAATTGCGGATCTGCGTTCTGAAGTTCGTCGGGAATACTACCGCGAAGCTGATGGCTGCCCTCTTTTAGGGTTTCCAGTTTGCTTAGTTTGACATCAGTGGACATGGGGTATGAATTCCTGGCCGTTAAAATGTAGTTTTGTCCGTCTTTCGTAGCGTTTTTTCACGCGAATCACAGACTCCATTATAGAGGTGGCGCGAATCTGTGAATAGTCAGTTTGGTGGCTTTACGCTAACCTGAACAACACACACCGTGGATTTCGCTTTCTTCCCAGCTCTGGAATCGTAGTTTCTCGTGAAGATTTCCGATCGCGTTTTGTTGTTTATCGCCGAAGGGTTTGGACTTGGTCGTATTCCGTTTGCTCCTGGCACGTGGGGTAGCCTCTGGGGAATACCACTCGGCTGGACCCTGGGATACTTCGACACCAACTGGTGGCAGCGTCTTTTGATCGGCGTGATCATGTTCCTGCCTGGTGTCCCAATCTGCAGTGCGGGAGCGCGACTTCGCAACAAAAAGGATCCCGGGAGTGTGGTGTGGGACGAAATGGCGGCCTTCCCCCTGGTCTACGCCTTCGTGCCGCTCACAGGCAATCACCAATGGCTGATCCTCATCGCCGGTTTCATTGTGTTTCGAATCTTTGATATCTGGAAGCCGCCACCGGTTCGTCAATGCGACAAACTGGACGGCGGATTCGGCATCATGGTCGACGACACAGTCGCCGCTGTCTATGCCTCGGCCGCACTGTTTCTGCTGGTGCGGATGTTGTGAATGCTTGAACTGTTGTGGGTGATGTGTTGACCAACAGATTGCGTACGGTGCTGGCACTCACAGACAGAGTTGCCCGCAAGGTACAGAGGCGGCGAGTCTGGTTCAATTTTTCAAATTGGCGATTTCTTTGACGATCTGATCCGCTGTTGGGCGGTCGGCGAAGCTGTTTCCTTTTTTCATGTATTGAATGATGCCTTCCCGGTCGATCACAAATGTTGCCGGACGATTGCTCCATTCCGTGTGAATTCGCATCTGAGTTACGACGCCGTACTCGGCACTTGTTGTTAGAGTGGGATCCATCAAC
>CAYZYB010000850.1:0-3037 GCA_964481505.1 uncultured Planctomycetaceae bacterium
GGTCCGAAGAACGCCTGATGGCCGCTCAGGATGCCGGGCTGTTGACAGAATGGGCGACGCAATGTTCTGCGGAGTTGCTGCGTGGGGAAACAATCGTTGTGGTTTGCCTGCCCGTTCATCTGATCGTTGATCAGGTGAAGTCTATTGCAGCGGTCGCTCATGATGGTGTCTTAATCACTGACGCGGGCAGCGTGAAATCACTTATCTGCGGCGGCGTCGAAGATTGTGGGAAGTCGAAGCCGCTTTTCGTTGGATCGCATCCAATCGCCGGTGGAGAAAACGGGGGCTTCGAAAACGCAGATGCCGACCTCTTCGATGGCAATGTGTGTGTGGTTAGTCAGCTTGCTTCTGCAGAACCTGATTCCGTCAATTTGCAGCGTGTGAGTCGCTTTTGGAGGAATCTCGGGTGCGAAATTGTGGAGATGTCCTCGGAGGAGCATGATCGTATTCTGGCGCTAACCAGTCATTTGCCGCATGTGATGGCGTCTGTGACGACAACTGCGGTTGGTGAACAGAATCTTGGGCTAACGGGGGCGGGGTTTCGTGACACCACTCGTGTTGCCGCAGGAGACGCTGCGTTGTGGCGAGCGATTCTGGCCGGCAACCGCAAGCAGGTCATTGCAGCAATTGAGCGGGCGGAGCAGTTGCTCTGCCAATATCGAGAGGCGCTTGAACAGCAAAATGATGGTGGCGTTCAACAGCTGCTCGACGCGGCTGCCAGTTGCCGGATGGCTCTTGACTCTGATGTCGCCCCATAACTTTCTGCAACCGGCATGCTCTTGCCGAGCTACGTTGCTCTATTCTGGGTTGCGGCGGCGCGAAATGTGATGTGGCAGGAGAATCGCCGGCTCGAGGAGTCTGTCCTAAACTGTTCAGAGTTGGCTTGTTCTATTTCGCATCTTTGACGCGGTACCGGCCGTAGCCAAAGCTGTGCAGCGAATCCAGCAACGTCTTGACCCGTTTTTCTGTGCAGTGACCTTCACTAATTCCAGCTGCCAGAGTTCCCGCAGTGATGACGGCAACGCGACATACCGAAATCGGCAGCTTAAAATCTGTCAGGTCGGCGAACAGCTCTTCCGGTCCACAGATTTCACCAAACTTTTCACCCTGATAGGTTAATTCCATACCGCGAAGGTCCGCGCTCCACTGATAGTCGAATGGCCCAAAGCAACGGCCGCGGGTTGCGACCCAGAACGCGGTTTGGTCAAGTAAAATTTCATCGCCGGAATAATTCATTGGGGAGTGGTACAAACAGCAAAAACTCGAAACACAATAAAAATGCAATCCTAGCTGGTGTTTTCCACGAGGGAAATATGAGTCGTATTCGGGTTTGCCGGGCAACACAGGAGCGTGCGAAAACGATTCAGAGAATTTCCTTCCACACGGTATCAGCAAGGGGTTGACAACGGATCGATTCTGCCATTATCACACGCAGATACGTAACCTGGTTTAAACACTTTACACAGGATAGAGACTCGAAAGAGGGCTGGATGATGCTGTTGGGAACACTTGTAGAATTGGTTGTTGAGGAAGAACTTAGCAGACGTGTCCGAAGCCTGCTTGAAGTGGGATCGGTTGCGCTTCAGGACGAAGTCATGATCGTCGAAGACGATGAAGACATGGAAGGCGTCTATGGGGACGACGATCTTGAGGACGATGATGATGAACTCGATGACGAGGACGATGAGCTCGAGGACGACGAAGACGGCGATCTGGACGACGACTTTGATGACGATGATGACTTCGACGATGAAGACGACGACGACTTCGACGATGATGAAGACGACGATTTCGATGACGACTTTTAGATCAGCAGATGCTTATACCATTGACGGCAGCTGCGCATGAATGAGTGTTCCAGGCAGCTGGAAGCAGATTCTGGCTCAATACCGAACACGGCAGTTCGCTGCAGCGTGATCGATTCTCTGGCGATTTTGAAAACACTGACTGTGGGCGTTCTCTGTTTATTTGAGGACGCCCTTTTTCCATTGATAAGCAAACGTTAACACAGATTGCAGCTCCACATGAAGAACGTTCGAAAACAGGCGTTGGAGGCCGCTGAGCTGATTCGTCAGCGGTGGTCCGGTGTTCCGAAGTCCGGCATGATTCTTGGTACTGGCCTCGGAGGGCTTACGGAAGAGATCGCCGTGGACTGCCGGATTCCTTATGAAGAGATTCCTCACTTTCCCGTTTCAACGGCGCCGTCGCACGCGGGGCAACTGGTGTGTGGGTCGCTGCATGGTGTGCCAGTCGTCGTGATGGAGGGGCGATTCCACTATTATGAAGGCTATTCGTTACAGCAAGTGACGTTTCCCGTTCGAGTGATGAAGGAACTGGGAGCCGACACGCTTGTCGTGACGAGCGCTGTTGGAGGAATGAATCCAATCTACAAGCTGGCAGACGTGATCATCATCGACGATCACATTAACCTGCTGCCGGACAACCCGCTACGCGGAGTGAACGACGACGAGCTTGGAGAACGTTTTCCAGATATGAGCGAGCCGTATAGTCGCGACCTGGTGGAGCTTGCTCAGCAAACTGCTCTTGAGCTGTCGATTTCGGCTCACAAGGGTGTGCTTTCGGTCGTTGCAGGGCCGAATCTCGAAACACGGGCCGAATATCGAATGTTGCGTCAGATGGGGGCGGACATCGTTGGTATGTCGACAGCCCCCGAGATCATTGTCGCCAAGCATGCTGGTTTGAAGACCGTTGCTTTTTCAATCGTCACTGACATGTGCCTGCCGGACGCTCTGGAGCCAGCAAAGATGGAGAATATCCTCGCCGCCGCAGCAGATGGAGGCGCCAAACTTCAGCGATTGCTGGGCGAATTCATTCAGCGTTGGTAACGTTGTCGGAACAACAGGGAACACAAAAAAAGGCCCGGACAGTGTCCGGGCCTTTTCATGTTGTAGCTTCTCTTCAGGTCTTAGCGTAGAGGGCTTGCCGCACGATCATCATCGTCATCGCCGACTGCGAATCCAATAGCTCCTGCAGCGGCTGCTCCCAGTAGAGCTCCAAGACCGCCACCGCCACCGAC